>CALMVY010000068.1 GCA_937873245.1 uncultured Arthrobacter sp.
GCCCCCTTCGGCGAGGAGACCACGGGCTCGATGAGTCTGAGGTTCGTCGGAACCACCCCGTCGGCGTAGAACTTCTTTCCACCGCCGAGGAGGATCGGGTACACCCAGAGCGTGAGCCGATCGAAGAGCCGCTCGGTGAACAGGGTCTGCACGAAGTTGAGACTGCCGATGACGTGGATGTTCGCGTGCCTGTCGCGCAATTCGCTCACGGCGGCAACGAGATCAGGACCGAGCAGTGTGGAGCCGGCCCACCCGAGGTCCGGCGCCTTGCGCGAAGCGACGTACTTCGGCAGTCGGTTGAACAGCCGCGGGATGCCCCCGTCGGCGTGTGGCGCTGCCCCTCGGGCAGCTATGCGGCTTTGACGACGGGGAGCTCGGCCCAGTGTGTGGTGTAGCGCGGGGACAGCATGCCGCGTTTCATGCTCCAGTCCGGTCCGCCCCGGATTCCGGCGTAGCCCAGGCCGATCGAACCCCGCCCGTACCTTCGGCTGACATCCTCCAGCAGCGGGCCGATCCCGCGTTCCTCGTGCGGATTCTCGAAGATGGCCAGGGGGGCCTGGTTGCCGGTGGGGCGCAGATCGGTGACCATGATCCCCGCGCGGACGTACCTCGCGCCGTCGTCGATCCGGGGGAGCAGGGCGTGGGCCGCCCTCGTCAGGAGGACCGGGTCAGCGGTGGGCATCGGCAACGGCACGCACACGGAAGGGTACGAGTTTTCATGCGGGTTGTAGTAGGACGTGGCCGCGAACGCGGTCAGCACTTTGGCCTGCAGACCGTGACGTGCCAGCCGGGCGCTTGCCTGCTGGGCATAGACGCCCAGCACTTGGCGCAGGCCGGCGCCGGTGGCGATCGGCGTGGCGAAGGACCTGCTGAAGATGAGCTGGTCGCGGCCGATTCGTTCCTCTTCCAGGGGGATGCACGGAGTCCCGTTGAGTTCCAGGACCGTCCGCATCAGCACCACCGAAAAGCGGTCCCGGATCCGGATCGGGTCCGCGCGGGCGAGGTCCAGGACGGTGCGGATTCCCATCCCGTTCAGCCGCGTGGTCAGCCGCGTGGCAACACCCCAGAGCTCTATAACGGAAAGTCCCGCCATAAGCTTCTCGCGCTGGGCGACGGGGACAGCGTCCCAGTGGCAGACGCCGTCGAACGCGGGATTGTGCTTGGCCCACTTGTTGGCCAGTTTCGCCAGCGTCTTGGTACCGGCGATCCCGACGCAGACCGGGACGCCGACGTTCCGGCGCACCGCGGTTTTCATGGTGTGGCCCAGCCGCTGCAGCTCCTCCGGGGTGCCGTTGACGCCCAGGAAGGCCTCGTCGATGCTGTAGACCTCCAGCCAGGCGGAGTAGCGGCCGAGGAGTTCCATCACCCGTGCGCTGATATCGCCGTAGAGCTCGTAGTTGCTGGAGCGTGCCACGAGCCCCCATTCCTTCGCCCGGGGTGCAAGCTTGAACCAGGGCTCACCGAGGGGGATCCCGAGGGCCTTCGCCTCGGGGGAGCGGGTGACGGCGCAGCCGTCGTTGTTGGAGAGCACCACCAGCGGACGGCCCTCCAGGGAGGGGTCGAAGGCGCGTTCGGCGCTGGCGTAGAAGCAGTTGACGTCAACGAGGGCCACACCGCCTAGGCCGGGCACCGCCCTAGACATGGTGCAGGCAGCGGGTTGCGACGCCCCAGATGACGAGGTCCGACAGCGCCGGAACCCTGATGTCCGGGTAGCGGGGGTTGTCCGCCTGCAGCACTACGCCCGATGCCGTGATGCGCAGCCTCTTGACCGTGAGCTCGCCATCAAGAACCGCGACGACGACGCAGCCGTCGCGGGGCTCGAGCGCCCGGTTCACGATCAGTTCGTCGCCGTCGCTGATCCCCGCGCCTTCCATGGAGTCCCCGGACACCCGGACGACATAGGTGCTGGTGATGTCCTTGATGAGGTGTTCGTTGAGGTCAATGCGCCCGTCAAAGTAGTCCTGGGCCGGCGAAGGGTAGCCGGCGGCGACCGGCACCGGCGAGATCAAGACCGACAGAAGAGAGGTGCCCGCATCTATCACGCGGGGCCCGATGATTACGCCCACAACACACGCCCTCATTACGACCAGATTCGAATATATGTTCGATACTCCAGTGTAGTCCCGGATGCTGACATTGAGCACTCTTTGCGCAGTGGCAGCGGATGAATGATCCGTTGCGCACGCGAGGATCCCAACGGATCGTGAACGCCGCCAGCGTCCCGGAGGTACTTGGTTACCGCTTGGAGCACTGCGTTGTGTGGAGACTTTATGCTGGGGCTGGTCAAGGACAACAGGGGGTGATGGATTTGGACAGCATAGATGCCGTAGATGCTCACTACCGGGCGCACATCGGCGGCGAACCGCAATACATGCGCTTCGTCGACGCGCCCGGCACGATCGGCGTACTCGAGTGGCCCAAAGGTTCATCTCGCCAGCGCGTGCATATCTACGCGACCTTGGGACTCCATGCGCTGATACACGGAGCGTTGGCAAGGGAACACGGCTTCGAACTCTTCACCGGCGTCTCGTCTGGAACTGACGCATTCAGATTGGCTTTTGCCGTGATGGCCAATGACTTGGTTTCCGACGGAGCTTTCGTGGAGTCAGGTCACCTGGTGACAGCCGGGGATGGTTGCATCATCGATGGACTTCCGTTCAAGTCATGGCTGATGCTGGAAAGAACAGACGATTTAATTCCTCCGCTGCCACTAGAAAATAGCAATCACGTCGTCTTCCTCGATGCTACACCGGTCTTCGCCGAAGAGGCCGACTACTTGAATGAGCACGGCTTGGACGGGCTGTTTGGCATGTGGGAGGGGGAAAGACCGAGACTTTCTGATCTTAGTCGCACCCTCCCTCGCGCCCTTGAGCGGTCGTAGCCGTCAGCGGGCGGGGTTCGTCAGCGACCGCGCCGATCTTTTCGGCCAGGAGAAACTGCGGCGGCATCTGTCCGAAGTTGCCAGCGATGAAAATCCGGCCGCGCCGAGCCGGAATTAGGGCCAGATTGTTGCGACACTGGAGTCATTCCTTGCCGGCGCGCTCTTTCACACATCAACGGAGTTCCCTCGCTATGAGCCACCTATTTGAGACCACCGCGTCATATCCGAATGCCCTGATGCTCTTGGTAACGGAAGACGATCCAACTGTTCCGGAAATTGACGGAGTATCCAACATTTGGCAGAGCGGGAGCATGCTGGCTCTAGCCGTTCAGCACGACGCCGAGGGTGATGTTGAACTCCATATCACCAATGAAACCCCGTCGACGTCCAACAAGACGCTGCTCTTCCATGGCATCCTCCCGACGGGGCGCCGGCTTGTTGAGATCCAGACGGTGTATTTGGACCGCATCGCCGGCATCAGGACCCTGACGGAGGAACTACCACTTCGCATTTGGGGGTGACGATCCGCGGCAGCCAGAACACGTCGTGATCGAATGTCTGGGACTTGTGGAGCTTCCTAGAACAACCCCAGAGCAGACCGTGGCCTGCGGCGACGTTGAAGGCTGCTGGCGCCATTCCCTAAGACCCGTTCGGAAGGGGATAAGGCATACTCCTGACGACTCAGTCTGCAGCCAGAAAATGCCAGCCCGAACATCCCACTCCGCAGAGACGCAACAGTCTGAACTCGGTGGATTGCTACTTGGAGGTCCACCAATAGACTTGGATGAATTGCAGGGGATGACGGCGGGGTCCGGATGCGGATCACTGAAGGAACTTGAAGCGGCAGAAATTTGTTGGCCCGATCGGTAGGGTGACTGCATGGATGAAACGCCGCGATTCCGTTCACCGCGATGGTGGCCTTGGGCCGTCGCGATCCTCCTCTTGATCACCGTGAACATCACGCTTCTGGGGTATAAACGGGGCGAGTGCGTTGACTACACAATCGCGTCTGGCGCTACGAGCATGTGTACTAGCGGCCCGGCGCTCAGCATGGACGGCACGTGGATTTTGGTGACGGTGAGCGTGGTCGCCGTCGTCTATTTCGCGCGGCGCCTCGTGCATGCAGTTAGAGCCCGCAGCGCCTAACCGGT
>CALMVY010000069.1 GCA_937873245.1 uncultured Arthrobacter sp.
GTAGCGGATTTCGATGCCGTTGCGCTTGGCGGCCGCCGCGGCTTCCTTGTTGGCTCGCACCGAGAAGCCGATGATCGCGGCGTTGAAGCCTTCCGCCAGCGTGACGTCGGATTCGGAGATGCCGCCGACACCCGCATGCAGGATGCGGGCTGCAACTTCCTCGGTGCCGAGTTTCTCCAGCGATCCCAAAATGGCTTCGAGCGAACCCTGCACGTCGGCCTTCACGATCAGCGGGAATTCCTTGCGGCCCGCGGTCTTGAGCTGCGACATCATCTGCTCGAGCGAGCCGCGCATGCCGGAGATCGAGGCGGCGGCGTTCTCGCGCTTCTGGTGGGCGCGGTAGCTCGTGACCTGGCGGGCGCGGGCTTCGTTCTCGACCACCGCAAGGCGGTCGCCGGCTTCCGGCGGGCCATTGAAGCCGAGCACTTCGACCGGCACCGAAGGTCCGGCCTCGTCGAGGTTCTCGCCCTGGTCCGAAATCAGCGCGCGGACGCGGCCCATTTCGGCGCCGGCCACGATGATGTCGCCGACCTTGAGCGTGCCGCGCTGCACCAGCACGGTGGCGACCGGACCGCGGCCGCGATCGAGCTTGGCTTCGATCACGGTGCCCTCGGCCGGGCGTTCCGAATTGGTCTTGAGGTCGAGCAGTTCGGCCTGCAGCGCGATCATCTCGAGCAGCTTGTCGAGATTGGTCTTGTTCTTGGCGGAAACCTCGACGTCGACGACGTCGCCGCCGAACGATTCGACCTGAACCTCGTGCTGCAGCAGTTCGGTGCGCACGCGCTCCGGCCTGGCGTCGGGCTTGTCGATCTTGTTGATCGCCACGATCATCGGCACCTTGGCCGCCTTGGCGTGGTTGATCGCCTCGATCGTCTGCGGCATGACGCCGTCATCGGCCGCGACCACCAGGATCACGATATCGGTGACCTTGGCGCCGCGGGCGCGCATCGCGGTGAACGCGGCGTGGCCGGGCGTATCGATGAAGGTGATCTTCTTGCCGCTTTCCGGCGAGGTGACCTGATAGGCGCCGATATGCTGGGTGATGCCGCCGGCTTCGCCCGACACCACGTTGGCGTGGCGGAGCGCGTCGAGCAGCGAGGTCTTGCCGTGGTCGACATGGCCCATCACGGTGACGACCGGCGAGCGCGGCTCAGTATCTGTCGAATCGTCGACGATGTCGAACAGGCCTTCCTCGACGTCGGAGGAGCGATCCGGCGGCTGGGCCCGCCCCGCGGGATCGGCGAACTCATCCGCACCCGGGTCCGCAGTGAACTGGGCATCACCGCGTCCGTGGGGATTGCCGCCAGCAAGTTCGTGGCGAAGATTGCTTCCACCCGGTGCAAGCCGAACGGTCTGCTGCTCATTGGGCCTGAGGAGACGGTTCCCTACCTGCACAGTCTTCCGGTCAGTGCCCTCTGGGGTGTCGGGGCCAAAACCGTCGATGTGCTGGCCCGGATGGGCATTCGGACCGTCGCGGACGTCGCGGCGTCCCCGCTGCCGTCCCTGCGGAAGGTTCTCGGCGTTTCGGGAGAGCACGTCTACCGCCTGTCGTGGGGGATCGACCCCCGTCCGGTGACCCCTGTCCGGCTGGAAAAGAGCATCGGCGCCGAGGAGACCTTCGCCGTGGACACCGCCGACGAGGCGCTGCTGCACCGGGAACTGCTGCGGCTCTCGCACCGCACTGCTGAGCGGCTCCGCAGTGCCGGCATGCACGCCCGTACCGTCGCCCTCAAGCTGCGCTACGCGGACTTCTCCACCATCACCCGCAGCCGCACGGTCAGTACTCCGATCGACAGCGCCCAGCTGCTCTACGCCGTCGCCGTCCAGTTGCTGGAATCACTCGGTGACCGGCCCATGACGGTGCGGCTTGTGGGCATCCGGGCCGAACAGCTCGAGGAGGCCGCGCAGGCGCCCCTGCAGCTGAGCCTTGACCGCAGGGATGACAACTGGCGCGCGGCTGAGCAGGTCCTGGACCAGGTGACCAGGAAATTCGGCACAAAATCGGTGCTTCCGGCCCGCCTCCTGGATCCCGGGAGCAATTCGGGCTGACACCGGCCTTAAATGTCCACGTGGCGAAAAATGTCCACGTCGCGAAGTCAAGGGGACGTTCGGCATCTTTCAGAACAGGACGCAACAAACTATCCTTATTTATACGTAAGTTTGGAACGACTGGATCGAGCGTTCGGACTAATGCAGGACCAGCTGAACACCCCGCAAGGGGCCGTGGAAAACCCTTTCGATCAACGACGGCGAATGGGAACCACGCGCGAATCCCGCACGTTGTGGGTTTAGGGACACTGGCCGCGTCAGTCTGGACGTTGGCCGACTTAAGGAGGTCGTGATGCCGCTCTCGGAGCACGAACAGAAGTTGCTTGAGCAACTTGAGAAGCAGCTGCATGAGGACGACCCCAAGTTCGCCAGCTCGATGGGCTCGGACGCGGGGCGTTCATGGTCAACCCGCCATTTGGTGATCGGCGTTCTGGCCACGCTGGCCGGCGTCGTTCTCCTGCTCTTTGGCGTGACGATCCAGAACATCTTCGTCGGCGTCCTGGGCTTTGTGGTCATGGGCGCGGGCGTCTACTACGCCACGATGCGCGCGTCGGCCGCCGGAAAAGCCAAAGCCTCGGGTACGGCCCGCAAGTCCGGCAAGCCCAGGAGTTCGTTCATGAGCAACCTTGAGGAGCGCTGGGACGAGAGGCACCGCGGGGAATCCTGAGTCCTTGAGGGCAGCACAGTCCCGCACCGACCTTCCCGTTTCCGCCGCCAGGCCACCGCCCTCCATTCCGCACCACCGGGACAGCGCAGGTGGCAAAAAAGACCCGCTTCGGCGGGTCTTTTGCCGTTAAGCGAAGAGTTCCTGCCACGCACGGCGCCGCGGGAGGGCCACGGGGGCCCCGTGAGCCTTCCTCCGGGGCCGCGCCGGGCGGCCGGCCCGCCAAGGCCCTCCACGGCCCCTCCACAATCCCTCCACTGCGCACCACCACGCCCAGATCCCTGCCATTGAAAGGAACCTGGCGGCACCAGGTCCCACAAATTGCCGCAGAATCCTTCGGCGTGTCGTTGACTGTGGAGGGATGTGGAGTAATGTGGAGGACGTAAGAGGGTAGTGGCAGCACAGGGGACGTTGGGCTTCCTACGAACAGACAGGCGGTGGGCCGTGTTTCTCGGCACACATTCGCCGCGTCTGGACGAAAAAGGTCGAATCATCCTTCCCGCGAAGTTCCGCGAGGAACTTGCCGGCGGACTGGTTCTCACACGAGGCCAGGAACGCTGCATCTACGTCTTCAGTGAGGCGGAGTTCGGCCGGGTTCACGAGCAAATGCGGGAGGCTCCAATCTCCAACAAGCAGGCTCGTGACTACATCCGGGTCTTCCTCTCTGGAGCCTCCGACGAAGTACCTGACAAGCAGGGGCGCGTGACGATTCCGCCGGCGCTCCGGGAGTACGCAGGGCTCGGCCGGGAACTAGCCGTCATTGGCGCAGGCACCCGTGCGGAGATCTGGGACGCCCAGGCCTGGAACGAGTACCTCGCAGAAAAGGAAACGGCCTTCTCGGAGACCGACGACGCCATACCGGGGATTCTCTGAAGCCCCGCAGGAACCAAGCAGCACAGCACGATTCTTGATCGAGATCTCCAGCCGCCCATCCAGCTGATTCCTGGCTCACTTCCCCGGAGCCAGGCGGACGCAGGATAGGCGCGGATGGGGATCTGGATCAAGAAGCGGCAAGCACAGCCCGCAACAGCACTCCACACACCCAGCCGGACTACGAAAGGACGCAGGCATGACGGACCCTGACCAGGCGAAGCCTACGTCCGAACGCCATGTACCGGTCCTCAAGGACCGGTGCATCAATTTATTGGCACCCGGATTCGAAGCGGCCCGCGGCAGAGGCGAGACCCCCGTGGTCATCGACGCAACCCTGGGTATGGGCGGCCACTCCGAGGCTATGCTGCAGCGCTTCCCGGATCTGCACCTGATCGGCATCGACCGCGACGAGGAAGCACTGGCGCTGGCGGGGGAGCGGCTCAAGCCCTTCGCCGACCGGATTGACCTCGTGCACGCCGTGTACGACGAAATCCCCGATGTCCTGGCGGACCTCGGTTTCGCGGAGGTCCACGGAGTCCTGATGGACCTCGGGGTCTCCTCGCTCCAGCTGGACGAACGTGAACGAGGCTTCGCGTACTCCTTCGACGCCCCGCTGGACATGCGCATGGACACCAGCCGCGGCCAGACCGCAGCCGACGTCGTCAACAACTACAGCGAAGAAGACCTGGTCCGGATCATCCGGAAGTGGGGCGAAGAAAAGTTCGCCGGCCGCATCGCCAACAGGATCGTCACCGCACGCGCCGCGAAGCCCTTCACGAC
>CALMVY010000070.1 GCA_937873245.1 uncultured Arthrobacter sp.
GAACATGCGACCTCTGCCTCCGCAGGGCAGCGCTCTATCCCCTGAGCTACGGGCGCCCAGACTGCAATCAGCAGCGAAGCGTCAGTGTAGCGGCGCCTTCGCGCGCCTGAGCTCGAGCTCGGCGTCCTCGGGCACCTCGCGGCGGACGTAGGCGAGCGCGACGGCGCCGTCGGCGGTCGGGGCGGCGCTCGTGATCCGGCCGACGACCTTGCCCTCGTGCACGAGCTCGTCCTCCGCGGCCGGCGGCTCGGAGAACCGGAGCACGCGCAGGCCGCGGTTCGCACGGCCGCGGTAGTGGAGCCTCGCGATCGGCTCCTGGCCGGGGTAGCAGCCCTTCGTGAAGCTGACCGCCCGCCCGGTGAGGCCCGCCTCGGCCGGAAGGACGCGGTCGTCGATCTCCTTCCCCCACGCGGCGGTGCCCGCCTCGATCCGGAGCCGCTCGAGCTCGTCCGCGCCGATCGTCGGTTCGAGGCCGGCGTCCAGCACCTCGACGGCCGGCTCGCCGTATGCCTCGGTCGGGATCCCCTCGATGCCGCCGAAGACGACGTGGCTCGTGTGCTCCTCGGGCTCGAGCTCGACCTTCGCGGCGAAGCGGGAGCGGGCGAGGGTCGCGCGCACGCGCTCGGCGAGCCCGGGCTCGGTGAGGAGGAGGAAGTGCTCGTGCCCGCGCCGGAGGACGACGAGCGGCGCGATCACCCGCGCCTTCGGCGTCAGCAGCAGCGCCTCGCACGCCTCCCCCGGCCCGAGGGCGGCGACGTCGTTCGAGACCATCCGGTCGAGGAACGACTCCGCGTCCGGCCCGGCGGCGCGCAGGTAGGAGCGCGGGCGGAACGCGACTCGCATCTCGCGGTCTACTGTAGAGACGGTGTTCAGGTCGAAGGCGGAGAAGAAGGTGGTCGAGGCGGGCTACGACCCCGCGAGGCTCCCGCCCGGCCAGTACCTGACCGAGAAGTGGCCGGTGCTCCACGCGGGCTCGGTGCCGTCGGTCGACCTCGCGACGTGGATGCTCGAGGTGAGCGGCGAGGTCGAGAACCCGGTCTCGCTCACGTGGGAGGAGTTCGGGGAGCTGCCGCGGACGTCGCACACGCAGGACATCCACTGCGTCACCCGCTGGTCGAAGTTCGACATGACCTTCGAGGGAGTCCACTGGCGCGAGGTCGAGAAACTCGTGCGCCCGACTCCGGGTGCCCGCTTCGCGATCGCGCACGCCGAGCAGGGCTTCACCGCGAACGTCCCCGTCTCGTTCCTCCGCGACGAGCACGCGCTCCTCGCGACCCACGCGAACGGCGAGCCGCTCTCGGCCGAGCACGGCTACCCGCTCCGGCTCGTGATCCCGGGGAAGTACTTCTGGAAGAGCGCGAAGTGGCTGCGCGGGATCGAGCTCACCGCGACCGACAAGCCCGGCTTCTGGGAGCGGTACGGCTACCACAACGACGCCGACCCGTTCTCCGAGGAGCGCTACGCGTTCTAGGCGCGAACGTGCGCGAACCTGCCGCGCGGCGCGTCAGCTTTCGCAAGACCTTTGACTTTCGTTCCTCGCTGCCGTATGCAACGGCCTTCTCTCCCCTGAGAACCGCCGGGCGAGGGCGGGCCGGCCGCCGCCCTCGCCGGGCACCTCGCGAGAATCACTCGAACGAGGGACTCAGCTTCGGCCGCGGGGGCCGATACCTGGGCTACCCACCTCCCCCAGTTTCACCCCCTCGAAGACCGCGGCCCCCACCGCGGTCTTCATCTTTGTGGGGCGCGGTTCGTCCCACGACGGGTTTCGTAGTACGATTCTCGCGTGGACATCCACGAGTCGGCGCGGAAGCACGGAGTCGCCGACGAGGACATCGAGCACGCAGCCGAACACGCCATGGCCATCGACGATCAGGACGGCGACACGCGCCTCTACCTCGGGCCCTCCCGCGCCGCGGAGCTCCTCGAGGTCGTCACGGTCGTCCGAGACGACGGCTCCGAGCTGGCGATCCATGCCATGAAGATGCGAGCGAAGTACCAGCGGCTGCTACCGGGAGGCTGACCGTGACCAAGAAGACCTACGGCAAGACGGCGAGCGGCGACCCCATCACGAACGAGCTCGTGGCCGAGCGCGCCCGGCGGGCGGAGGCAGGCTATGACGTCGACGAAACGATCCGCCGTCGCGGCGGGCGCCCGCCGCTCGGGTCCGCACCTGCGGCCGTCGAGTCCGTCCGCCTGGATCCCGAGCTGCGGGAGGCTCTCGTCGAGCGGGCTCGGAGGGACCACGAGACGCCCTCGTCGGTGATCCGGAAGGCACTCCGCCGGTACCTGGACGTCGCCTGAGGCGATGTGCCGCTCGCCTGGGCCAGCGTTCGGGAATGACGGCTGAGGACTAGCCCCCTGCTGCCGCCTCGATCCCTCTCCTGAGCCGCCAGTACTCCGCTTCCCCGGTCGTGGTAATGCCGAGTTCATAGACAGCCTCGGCACCTTCGGGGCCTGGCCATTCCCAGTTGCGATCATCCCCTAGTACGGCGAGCGCCTCCGAGTCATCCAAGGGCCGGTCGTCGGCAGCAGCTCGGACGGCATGCACCTCGACGTGCCCAGCGCGGATCAACTCCTCGACGGCGCTCCTCGTCTCCTCGCGGGTGGTCTGGGGATGAACAACCGAGTTCTCCCAGCGCCACTCCGCCAAGATGTGAAAGAGCGCATTCGCCCCCTCTTCGGCCAAATCGAGAACCTTTAGACGCACCTGGTCCGGAGTCACCGGTCCTCGCTCCGGGTTCGATCTACGAGGCCACACCACCGGCCAGAGTAAGCGACCTGGGCGAGCGTGGACGGAAGCATCGCGTGGGCGATCGTCCCTGACGCCTGAAAGCGACGGAGGGCCGGCGCGATGCCGGCCCTCCGGGTTCTTCCGCCGGCCGACGGGCCGACTATGGCGGGCGGAGCCGGGTTCATCCCGGCGGGAGCCCAACCCCACCTCCTCTCGCCGGAGCGAAGAAGAAGGGGGCTCACGGGGGAAACATGGTTTCCCCCGTGCCGTTTACATCATCCCGCCCATGCCGCCCATGTCGGGCATGCCGGCGCCGGCGCCCGCCTTCTCGGGGGCCTCGGCGACGATCGCCTCGGTGGTGAGGATGTTCTTGCCGATCGACGCGGCGTTCTGGAGCGCCGAGCGGGTCACCATCGTCGGGTCGATGATCCCGGCCTTGACCAGGTCCTCGACCTCGCCCGTGTCGACGTTCAGGCCCTGGCCCTTCGCGGCCGAGCGGACCTGGTTGACGACGACGGAGCCCTCGAGGCCCGCGTTGTAGGCGAGCTGGCGGACCGGCTCCTCGAGCGAGCGGGCGATGATCTGCGCGCCCGTCTTCTCGTCGCCCTCGAACGAGTCGAGCTTGATCGACTCGATCGCGTTCAGCAGCGCGACGCCGCCGCCCGGCACGATCCCCTCCTCGAGGGCGGCGCGGGTGGCCTGCAGCGCGTCCTCGACGCGGTGCTTCTTCTCCTTCATCTCCGTCTCGGTGGCAGCGCCGACCTTGACGACGGCGACGCCGCCGGCCAGCTTCGCGAGGCGCTCCTGGAGCTTCTCGCGGTCGAAGTCGGAGTCGGTGTTCTCGACCTCGGCCTTCAGCTGCTTGATCCGGCCCTTGATGGCGTCGGCATCGCCGGCCCCGTCCACACCCTCAACTTCCGGCTCATACGGCACATCTCTACCGTAGCCACCGGGACGGGCGGATCCGAAACCGCGGCGGAGGCCGGCTGGAACTAAACCGCCTCCGGCTCCCGGCCGGCCACGGCGCCGGTGATTTCCCGGTCGAGTTCGCGCATGACGGGATAGGTGCCCACCTCGCGGCGGACAGTCTCCCGGCCACCTTCGCGACGACTAATTTCGAGACCGATCTCGGCGTAGGTCGCGAGGAGCTGCGTCCGGGCCATATCCGCGGGGTTGTCCATCATCCCGAAAACAGAGTCGCTCGCGGCCAGCAGTTCATCGTCGGAGTAAACGTTCAAAGGCCGGGTTCCTGTGGCGTCTATGGACGCGGAGAAGTCAGCGGAGAGGTCCAACGGGCGCACGGCGGAGCTGGGGGCTTCCCGGAACGGATTCAGGTCCAGCGAGACGCCGGCGGAACTGGGCAGTGCCCCGGCCGTTTCGACCAGGGCTGCCGCACCATCGATCGCGTTGAGGTCATTCCGGAGACCTGCGAGGGCCGCAGACTCCACAAGAACAGCAAGGCCGAGGTACACCCGGATGTGCGAGGTGATGCCCATCCGCCGGACGCGCTGGATCAGCTGCATGAGGGCGGGGCGGGACTGCTGCGTAAGGCTCCCCCGGACGTCGATCCGGACGACATCTGACGCGATGTCTAACGTGGGCTGGGCGTTAAGAGAGGTGTCCATAGGTACTCCAAAAAGAAGGAATCTATGGCCGACGGCTCAACCTCATTCAGCGTATAGGCCAACGACGGGGCGCACAAGTCATATTGTGCTACCGGTTCAGCCGGCCTCCTGCCGTCCGGGCTCCTCGAAGTGGGTGCGGGACGCGGTGCCGCCCACGGACTGGACCAGGGAGGTGGCGATGTCGCGGAGCTTGACGTTGCCGTTGCTCGAGGCGTCCGTCAGGATCCTGACGGCGGTCTCCTGGCTGCAGCGGTTCTGGGCCATAACAATCCCGACGGCCATGTCGATCACGGTGCGGGATTCGAGTGTGGCCCGGAGATTCGTGGCGCTGTCCGTGTGCAGGGAGAACCGGACGGCCAGCCGCAGCGCCTGGGATATTTCGCGGGTGTAGCCGCGAGCCCGGGCGGCGACATCGCCGTCGAACTTGTGCGGCACATCCGAGTAGAGGTTGAGGGCCGCCTGGGCCTCGCCCTGCAGGTGGAACGGCACGGAGAGCACCGAGCGCAGTCCGTGCGAGGCAACGGCGCTGGCGTAGTCCGGTCCCCAGCGGTCCTCGTCATACAGGTCCGGAACGTAGACCTCGCGCTCCTCCTGCGCCGCCGTCAGGCACGGGCCCTGCGAGAGCCGGTACTGGATTTCGTCCACTTCGCGGGCCGAATCGCTGCTCCAGCCGATGGTCGCGGCCTTGCGGTCGCGCAGCAGCGTGATACCGCACAGGGCATCGTCCCCGGTGCCCGCGACCTGGTGTGCGGAGAAACGGGCGAGTTCATTGAGGAAGTCCTCGAAATCGGCGCTGTCCAGGATGAGGTTCTGGATCTGGTCGACGGTGCTGAGGGGTTCACTTCCGAGGACTTCTTCGGGAAGGAGCATGGTGCGTTGTCTCCGGGGGTGTTCAAAGGGATATTACAGAATGATAAAACACACCCAATCGACCGTCTACACGCGTCCGCTGAGGGAAGAACTGCCTGGAGGAACCGCCTAGCTGAGGCCGAGTTCGTCCTTGCCGAAGGCGAAGAGGTAGGGAACGCCGGCCTCGGCCTCGATCTTTTCCTTGGCACCGGTGTCGCGATCCACGATCACGGCGACGGCGACAACGTTGCCGCCCGCCTTGCGGACACCCTCGACGGCGGTCAGCGCGGAGCCGCCGGTGGTGGAGGTGTCTTCCAGCACCAGCACGTTGCGGCCTTCGACGGAGGGGCCTTCCACCTGGCGGCCCATGCCATAGGATTTCTGCGCCTTGCGGACAACGAAGGCGTCCACGGGGCGTCCGGCGTCGACGGCGGAATGCATCACGGCGGTTCCCACGGGGTCGGCACCCATGGTGAGCCCGCCCGCGCACTCGAAGTCGATCCCGGCGTCGTCGAGCAGTGCGAGCATGACCTGACCGACCAGCTTGGAGGCCTCATGGTGCAGCGTGATCCGGCGCAGGTCGATGTAGTAGTCGGCTTCGGCGCCGCTGGAGAGGATGACCTTGCCGCGGACGACGGCCAGCTCCTTGATCAGTTCAAGCAGGCGGGCTCGGGCGGCAGCGGTGTCAGCTGCAGGGGCACTGGTGGCAGTCATGGGACCCAGTTTAGTGGCTGGGCGGCACAGGATTCCCCGCCGCAACGCTGGATGTCGGGGCGGCCACCGGGGGACTCCGGGGATGCGGGTGCCGGGCCTTTTTACTCTAGGCAGCCATGCCGGGCAGGAGTCCGATGGAACCATGACGGCAGGAACGGAATCTTCCACCCGCTGGCCCATCATCCCCAAAGACGTCGGCAGCCTCCGGGTCCGGCCGAACCTGGTGGACTATGACGCGGCGCGTGCCGCGTTCTCTTGGGACGACGCCCGCCATGAACTGTCCGGGCTGCCCGGCGGCCGCGGCGTCAACATCGCCTATGAGGCCGTGGACCGGCATGCCGCCGGCGGGCACGCAGGGCACGAGGCGCTGCGGTTCGTCCGGGCCGACGGCAGCAGCCGCTCCCTCACCTTCGCGGAACTCGCCGAGCAGACCAGCCGCTTTGCCGGCGTGCTCCGGAGCCTCGGCATCGGGCGGGGCGAGCGAGTCTTCTCGCTCACCGGGCGCGGTCCGGCGCTCTACATCGCCGTGCTGGGCACCCTCAAGAACGCCAGCGTCTTCTGTCCGTTGTTCTCCGCCTTCGGCCCCGAACCCGTCCGGCAGCGGCTGCACCTGGGATCCGGCCGCGCCCTGGTCACCACCCGGGCGCTCTACCGCAAGAAAATAGCCCCGCTCCGCGACGCGCTCCCGGAGCTCCGGCATGTCCTGCTGAGCGACGCCGACGGCCGCCCGGAACCGGGCACCCTGGACCTCGACGCGCTGATGCGCGCGGCGCCGGCCGACGGCGAGGTGGCTGCGACGCAGGCCGAGGACATGGCGCTGCTGCACTTCACGTCGGGGACCACCGGAACCCCGAAAGGCGCCATCCACGTACACGACGCCGTCACCGCCCACTATGCGACCGGCACCACCGCCCTGGACCTGCACCCGGAAGACATCTACTGGTGCACGGCCGACCCCGGCTGGGTCACCGGCACCTCGTACGGCGTGATCGCGCCGCTGACCCACGGGGTGACGACCATCGTGGACGAGGAGGAAATGGACCCGGACCGGTGGTACCGGATCCTCGCCGAGCAGCGCGTCACCGTCTGGTACACCGCCCCCACGGCGCTGCGGATGCTCATGAAAGCCGGGGCGGACCGCGCCCGGGGCCATGACCTGTCCGCCCTGCGGTTCGTCGCCAGCGTCGGTGAACCGCTCAACCCCGAAGTCGTCGTCTGGGGCCAGCAGGCGTTCGGCCAGCCCGTGCATGACAACTGGTGGCAGACCGAAACCGGCGGCATCATGATCTCCAACTACGCCGCCACCGAGATCCGGCCCGGTTCGATGGGCCGGCCGCTGCCCGGCGTCGACGCGGGCATCGTGGCCCGGGACGCCCAGGACCAGCCGATCGTCCGCGACGGCGAGGCGGTCCTCGTGACGGAGCCGGACGCGGTGGGCGAGCTGGCCCTGCGGCCGGGCTGGCCCTCCATGTTCCGCGGCTACCTGCATGAGGAGGAGCGCTACCGCCGCTGCTTCGCGGGCGGCTGGTACCTCACCGGCGACCTCGCCAGGCGCGACGCCGACGGGTACTACTGGTTCGTCGGACGCGGCGACGACGTCATCAAGTCCTCGGGGCACCTGATCGGCCCATTCGAGGTGGAAAGCTGCCTCATGGAGCACGACGCCGTGGCCGAGGCAGGGGTGATCGGCGTCCCCGATCCGGTGGCCGGCGAAGTGGTCAAGGCCTTCGTGGAGCTGCGGCCCGGCCGCCAGCCGTCCGAGGAACTGCAGCTGGAGATCATTGGCTTCGCCCGGAAGAAGCTCGGCCCCGCGGTGGCGCCGAGGCTCCTGGAGTTCACCGCCGCCCTCCCCCGGACCCGCAGCGGCAAGATCCTCCGCCGGCTGCTCAAGGCCCGCGAACTGGGCCTGCCGGAAGGCGACACGTCCACCATCGAGACACCGTCGGGGGCGCAGGTGCCCGACGCCTCCCCTTCCGGGTCCCCGGAACCGTATGCAGGACGCGGCGCAGAACCGGAGGCGCAGACATGACCGGACCCCTCGACCCCTTGGCCCGCCCCCTGGACCCGGCGCACGGCCGGCACCTGCTGCTGCAGATGCTGCGCGTCCGCCGGCTGGAGGAAAAATGCGTCGAACTCTACAGCGCCGCCAAAATCCGCGGCTTCCTGCATGTGTACATCGGCGAGGAGGCGGTTGCGGCAGGCGTCCTGGAAACGCTGGCGCCGGAGGACGCCGTCCTCGCCACCTACCGGGAGCACGGTCATGCGCTGCTCCGCGGGGTTCCTGCCGGGGCGATCCTCGCGGAGATGTACGGCTGCGTCGAGGGCTGCTGCCGGGGCCGGGGCGGTTCCATGCACCTCTTCGACGCCGCCACGCGCTTCTACGGGGGCAACGCGATCGTCGCCGGCGGGCTGCCGCTCGCCGTCGGGATGGCGCTCGCGGACAAGATGTCCGGCCGTTCCCGCGCCACGGTCTGCTTCTTCGGCGAGGGCGCCGTCGCGGAAGGTGAGTTCCACGAGAGCCTCAATCTCGCCGCGCTCTGGCACCTGCCCGTGCTGTTCTGCTGCGAAAACAACCTCTACGCCATGGGAACCGCGTTGGGCCGCTCGGAATCCCAGACCGACATCGCACTCAAGGCCGCCGGTTACGAGGTGGCGGCCTGGGCCGTGGACGGCATGGACGTCCTCGCCGTCGAAGAGGCCGCCCGCCGCGCCGTTGAGGCAGTGCGCGCCGGCGGCGGGCCGCACTTCCTGGAGCTGCGCACCTACCGCTTCCGGGCCCACTCGATGTTCGACCCGGAACGGTACCGCGACAAGGCCGAAGTGGCCCAGTGGCTCGAACGCGACCCCATCACCCTGCTGCGCGCCACGATGGAGGCCGCCGGCCAGCTCTCCGCCCAGGAGTGGGACCAGCTGCAGGCGGACGCCGAAGCGGAGGTCACCGCCGCCGTCGAGTTCGCCGAAGCCGGCACGCTCGAAGCGGTGGAGGACCTGACCCGTTTCGTCTACAGCGACCGGAGCCGGCCGTGAAATCCAGCTACCGCGAGGCGCTCCGGGCCGGGATCCGCGACGCGATGCTCCGGGACGAACGGGTCTTCCTGATGGGCGAGGACGTGGGCTCCTATGGCGGGTCCTTCGCCGTGAGCCTGGGGCTGCTGGAGGAGTTCGGCCCGGACCGCATCCGTGACACTCCGCTGTCCGAGTCCGGTTTCGTCGGCGCCGGTATTGGGGCGGCCCTGGCCGGAATGCGACCCATCGTGGAGATCATGACCGTCAACTTCAGCCTGCTGGCCCTGGACCAGATCGTGAACAACGCGGCCAGCCTGCTCCACATGTCCGGCGGACAGTTCAACGTCCCGATCGTGATCCGGATGACCACGGGCGCCGGCCGCCAGCTGGGCGCCCAGCACTCGCACAGCCTGGAGGGCTGGTTCGCGCACATCCCCGGCCTGCGCATCCTCGCCCCCGCCACCCTGGCCGACGCCCGCGGCATGCTGTGGACCGCGCTGCAGGATCCGGATCCGGTGCTGATCTTCGAACACGGCTCGCTCTACAACGTCGCCGGCGAACTCGACGACGATGCCGGGGCCGTGGACATCGACACCGCAGCGGTCCGGCGGCCCGGCACCGACATCACGCTCATCACCTACGGCGGGACACTCCCCGCCGTGCTCGACGCCGCCGGGCAGCTCGCGGCCGACGGCATCGACGCCGAGGTGCTGGACCTGCGCACGCTCCGTCCCCTCGACGAGGCAGCCATCCTCGCATCAGTCCGCCGGACCCACCGCGCCGTCGTAGTGGATGAAGGGTGGCGGAGCGGCAGCATTTCCGCCGAAATCAGTGCCCGGATCACCGAGAACGCGTTCTATGACCTGGATGCCCCGGTGGGCCGGGTCTGCAGCGCCGAGGTGCCGATCCCCTACTCCAAGCATCTGGAACTTGCGGCCCTCCCGTCTGTGAACCGGATCATCGCGGCGGCCAGGCAGGCGGTCAGCGCCGGTGGCTGATTTCCTGATGCCCTCCCTCGGTGCCGACATGGAACACGGCAAGATCGTCGAATGGCTGGTCAAGCCAGGCGACTACGTCCGCCGCGGCGATCTCGTGGCGGTGGTTGACACGGACAAGACGGTCATGGACGTGGAGTCCTTCCAGGAGGGAGTGGTCGCCGAACTGCTCGTGGACCCCGGGGCAACGGTGCCGATCGGGACCCCGCTGGCCCGGATCACCCCGACTCCGGCCGAGGTCGGGGCAGCGGTCCCGTCACCCGCCGCAGCCCCGTCGTCCGTCGCGGTCCCGTCACCCGCCGCAGCTCCCTCATCCGCCGCAGCCCCGTCGTCCGTCGCAGTCCCGTCACCCGCCGCCGGGGCGCCCCCGGTCCCGTCATCCGCTGCCGCCAGAACCGCCCCGGGGAAGGCTCCCCCGCTCGCCCCTCCGGCGCGGCATCTGGCCCACCGCCTGGGAGTCGATACGGCCCGAATCCACGGCACCGGCAAGGACGGCGCCATCACGCGGGCAGACGTGGAGCACGCCGTCGCAGCCAGACCGTCGGCGGGACGGGTGCGGTCCTCGCCCCGGGCCCCCAGGCTCGCCGCCGAACTCGGCGTCGAGCTTTCCGCCGTCAGCGGCACCGGCCCGGAGGGTGCCGTGACCGTGGCGGACGTGCAACACGCCGCTGGCAGCAGGACCCCAGCCGCGGTTCCCGCCACCGGCTCCCCGGCAGAAGGTGTCCCTGAAGCCGGCGCGGCCGGGATGGCTCCTCCGCGGGATGAACGGGCTCCGGACGCACCGCCGGCGGGCAAGACAGCGGAAGCCCGCGAGCGCGTCGCCAGCCTGCGCCGCGCCGTCGGCGCCCTGATGTCGCGCTCGAAGAAGACCATCCCGCACTACTATCTGAGCACCACCCTGGACCTGCGGGCCGCCGTCGAGTGGATGCAGTCCGTCAACGCACAGCGGCCGGTGGCCTCCCGGCTGGTTCCTTCGGCGCTTCTGCTCAAGGCCGCGGCGCTCGCGGCGAAGGACGTGCCGGAGGTCAACGGTTTCTACGACGACGACGGCGGGTTCCGGCCCAGCGCGTCCGTGCACCTCGGCGTCGCCGTGGCCCTGCGGCAGGGCGGCATTGTGGCCCCGGCCATCCACGACGCGGACACCCTGGCCGTGGACGTGCTGATGGAGCAGCTGCGGGACCTCGTCAGCCGCGCCCGGGCCGGCCGGCTGCAGCGCGCCGAAATGGCGGATCCCACCATCACGGTGACCAACCTCGGGGACCTGGGCGTGGAAAGCGTGTTCGGGGTGATCTATCCCCCGCAGGTCGCGATGCTCGGCTACGGCAGGGTCGTGGAACAACCCTGGGCGCAGAACGGCATGCTCGGGGTCCGTCCCGCCGTCGTTGCCACCCTCTCCGCCGACCACCGGGTCAGCGACGGACTGCGCGGCGGCCGTTACCTGACCCGGATTGACGAGCTGCTGCAGAGGCCGGAGGAACTGTGACCAGGTGGGTTCGGACAACACGCGGGATGGGGAATCGGGAGGAACCATGAACGAACAGGACGCCCGGGACGCGGTGCGGGCCGCGATCGGCAAGGTGGCGCCGGACGTGGACCTGGCCGAGGTGGACGAGGACGCCCGGCTGCGGCAGGACCTGGAGCTCGACTCGCTGGACTTCCTCCGGCTCGTCGAAACAATCGACACGGCCACCGGCGTCGACATCCCGGAGCGGGACTACCCGGAAGTTGCCACCGTCAAGGGGCTGATCGGGTACCTCGCGGCCCACGGCTGAGCCCCGTCCACTGCTCCGTAGGTGCCCTTTTGGAGCCGCTAAAGGGCACCTACGGAGCAGTCGACGGGGGTGAGGGGCACGGCCCGGGCCGGGCTCCGGTGCGCCGGGCGAAGGCAGGCGCGTGTTCGGGCCGCGGCCCGAAGGCAACGAACCGCGGCACCACCCTTCCGGCGGCCGGGATGTGCCGGGCCAGGAACAGCAGGACGGCAGGCGCCCCGGCCCGTTGTCCGGTCATGATCGGCTCGAACAGGAGGCGGTGCATGACCCGTTGGACGGTCTGCACGACGACGGTGGGCATCCGCCGCCGTCGTTCGACCTTCGCCAGGTCCGCGCGGGATACCCGGCCCCGGAGCAGTGCCGGGGCCAGGCAGTCCGCGGCGGCGACGGCGTCCTGGATGGCCAGGTTGATCCCGACGCCGCCGGCGGGCGACATGGCGTGCGCGGCGTCGCCGATGCAGAGCAGCCCGTTGATGTGCCAGTCGCGCAGCCGGTCCAGGCGCACATCGAGCCAATGCAGGTCCGCCAGGGAGGCGATGGCATCCACGCGGTCGGCGAGGTCGGGCCGGAGCTCCGCGATCCGCTGCCGGAAGCGTTCAATCCCTTCGTCGCGGATCCGGGCGTCCGTGCCTTTCGGCGCGAGGTACCCCATCTGGTAGTAGTCGTTGCGGTTGAGCGCCAGCAGGGCCTCGCCGCGGCCGAACGCGGGAACGATTCCCGCCACGGCGCCCGGTTCGGAGGGATAGCGCGGCAGCCGGAACCACCAGGTGTCGAACGGCACCCGGTACTCCTTCGGCGCGAGCCCGGCCGCGCGGCGCAGGGTGGAGTGCCGCCCGTCGGTGGCGACCACACAGTCGGCCCTGAGCTCGCCTTCCGTTCCGTCCGCGGCGCGGTAGCGGACCCCGGTCACCCGGCCGCCGTTCCGGACCAGCGCGGTGGCGGTGGAACTCATCCGCAGGGTGAAGGACGGCTCGGCGGCGGCGGCCTCGGCAAGGAAGTTCAGGAAGTCCCACTGCGGCATCAGCGCGACGTAGTTGTACGGCGGCGGCAGCGACTCAAAGTTTCCCATCACCACCGGCCGCCCGCCCGGGACGGGGAAGGCGACGTTGGTGAGCCGGCTTTGCGGAAGCCGGCGGAACTCCTCGCCGAGGCCCAGTTCATCGATCAGCCTGACGGTCGAGGCGTGGACGGTGTCGCCGCGGAAGTCCCGGAAGAAATCAGCGTGCTTCTCCAGTACCGTCACATCCACGCCTGCACGGGCCAGCAGCAGCCCCAGCATCATGCCGGCCGGGCCTCCGCCGACCACCACGCATCCGGTCGTCTCCATGGCCATACGCTACGCCCGCGCGGGCCCCGGCGGGAGGGGTTTTCGCGGCGGTTTTACGCACGCGCTACGCTTTCGGACCGGCGCGGCGGGGATCCGCGTAGCGCCGGTCCGAAAGCGTAGCGCCGGGGACGCCGAGACACTTGACGGTTCCGGTGCCGGCGCTGCGCTGGCGGACTCAGTTGAGCATGGTTGACACTGCTGACTAGGCTGGATCACATGCGCGAACTCCAGGCCAGGATCATTGAAGAAATGGGCGTCCAGCCCCGGATCGACCCCGCCGGGGAGGTGCGCAAACGCGTCACGTTCCTCAAGGAGTACCTCAAGGCCACGCACACCAAGGGCTTCGTCCTGGGCATCTCCGGCGGACTGGATTCCTCGCTCGCGGGCCGTCTTGCCCAGCTGGCCGTGGAGGAGCTCGCCGCCGAAGGTGTGGAGGCCAACTTCGTCGCCGTCCGTTTGCCCTACGGCGTGCAGCACGATGAGGACGACGCCCAGGCAGCCCTGGACTTCATCCAGGCCAAGACCGAGTGGACGTTCAACATCTCCGCGGCCGTGGACGGGTTCGAGGATGAATTCGAGAAGACCGTGGGCAACGGGATCTCCGACTTCCACAAGGGCAACACCAAGGCCCGCACCCGCATGATCGCGCAGTACGCCCTCGCCGGCGAGCACAACTACCTGGTCATCGGAACGGACCACGGTGCGGAATCGGTCACCGGGTTCTTCACCAAGTACGGCGACGGCGGCGCGGACATCCTGCCGCTGTTCGGGCTCAACAAGCGCCAGAACAGGGCCCTGCTCGCCGAACTCGGCGCACCCGCCCGGGTCTGGGAGAAGGTCCCCACGGCGGACCTCCTCGACGGCCAGCCCGGCCGCACGGACGAGGACGAACTCGGCCTCACGTATGACCAGATCGACGACTACCTCGAAGGCCGCGAGGTCCCGGACGCGGTGGCCGAATCCATTGAGCACAAATACCTCCGCACCCGCCACAAGCGCACGGTTCCGGTCACCATCTTTGATACCTGGTGGAAGTAGGGACGCCCGCCTTCGAGCTGCTAGCGCCGAGGTGACAGTTAACGCCCATGTGCCGCGGGAACATGGGCGTTAACTGTCACCTCGCGGGGCGGGTCATGCTGCTTTAGCGCCCCTGCAGCAGCGTCGAGATCCGGTGGGCCTCGTCCATCAGCAGCCGGCCCAGCATCTCCTGCCGCTCGCCCTTGAAGCGCGGTTCAATCCCGGTCAGCGACAACGCCCAGCCAGGGCGGCCGCGCTGGTCGAAGACTGCCGCCCCCATGCCCCAGCTGCCTTCCAGCACCAGCCCCGGGTTCACCGAATAGCCGGCCTGCCGCGTCGCTTCCAGGTTCGCGCGGACCAGGCCCTCTGTGTGCGCCGCCGCGAAATCTCCGGCGTGCGCCGCCCAGCCGGCCAGCAGCCCCTCCTGCTCCGCCTCGGGCAGGAACGCCATGATGGCGGTGCCCGCGGACGCCACCCCGAGCGGGAACCGGACTCCCTCGTGCAGCACGAAGGACCGCACCGGGAAGCTCCCTTCCTCCCGGAGCAGGCACACAGTTTCGGCACCGCGCCGGACCGAGAAGAAGGCACTTTCGCCGGTCTCCTCGGCGAGCCGGCGGAGGCTGGGCCGGGCAATGTCCTCCAGCGGGAAACGCGCCGAGGCCACGGAGCCCATCAGCAGGATCTCCGGCCCCAGCACCCAGTTGCCACTGGCCGGGTCCTGGTCCAGCAGCCCCTCCGCGGCGAGCGAGGAAAGCAGCCGGTGCACGGTGGGGCGCGTGAGGCCGGACTCCCGGACGAGTTCCACGAGCGGGGAGCCTTCCGGCTTGCGCCCGACAATGCGCAACAGGGACGCCACACGGCTGACCACCTGGGCGCCCTGGACCGGTGATGATGAGTTCATCTTTTCCTCGGAAGTTTGCATTGAACTGGTGAATCATCCATATTGTGGACAGTCGCAAGCCTACCGTCCACACTGTAAAAACGGCACCCCCAAAGCTAAAAACACCCGTTGACAGCCTCCTTTTAGGCCCCGTAGGCTCCAACAGCAGAACAACGGTCCACAAAGTGGATCGCGTCAAGAGCTCAATGAGGAGATGCGATGTCAAAAGTGAAATCCGGAGCGGCCGCCGCGCTGCAGGACGTACTGCGGGACGGCATGACGCTCGCCGTCGGAGGCTTTGGCCTGAGTGGGATCCCGGCCGACCTGATCGAGGCCGTGCGCGATTCGGGCGTCAAGGACCTCACTGTCGTGTCCAACAACATGGGCATCGACGGCAAGGGCCTCGGCGTGCTGATTGAAGCCGGCCAGGTCCGCAAAGTCATCGCATCCTACGTTGGCGAAAACAAGCTCTTCGCCGAGCAGTACCTCGCCGGCAAGCTGGAGGTGGAGTTCACCCCGCAGGGCACCCTGGCCGAGCGCCTCCGCGCCGGCGGCGCCGGCATCCCGGCCTTCTACACGAAGACCGGCGTCGGCACCCTGGTTGCCGAAGGCAAGCCGCTCGCGGAGTTCGACGGCGAGACGTACGTTCAGGAACGCGCCATCAAGGCCGACGTCGCCCTGGTGCACGCCCACACCGCCGACACCGACGGCAACCTGATCTACCGCTACACCGCCCAGAACTTCAACCCTGTGGTCGCCACGGCAGGCGCCGTGACGGTGGCCGAAGCCGAAGTGATCGTGGAGCCGGGCCAGCTGGACCCGAACCACATCGTCACGCCCGGCGTGTTCGTCCAGCGGCTGGTCCAGGCCAGTGACCGGGTCAAGGACATCGAACAGCTGACCGTCCGCCCCCGTGCCGAAGCAGTCGCCGCCACCGAAGCCGCATCCGTTCCGGCCTAAGCGCCGCCCCTACTTTCTTCAGGAGAATCACCATGGCTTGGACCCGGAATGAAATGGCTGCCATCGCGGCCGAAGAACTTAACGACGGCGACTACGTCAACCTTGGCATCGGCATCCCCACGCTGGTCGCCAACAACCTGCGTGACGGCGTCCGCGTCGTCCTGCAGAGCGAGAACGGCCTGCTCGGCATGGGCCCCTTCCCCTTCGAGGGCGAGGAGGACGCGGACCTGATCAACGCCGGCAAGCAGACCGTCACTGTCCTGCCCGGCGGCAGCATCTTCGACTCGGCCACCTCCTTCGGCATGATCCGCGGGGGCCACGTCAAGGTGGCCATCCTGGGTGCCATGCAGGTCTCCGGCGCCGGCGACCTGGCCAACTGGACCATCCCCGGCAAGATGGTCAAGGGCATGGGCGGCGCCATGGACCTCGTCGCGGGCACCCCGCGCGTTGTGGTCCTCACCGAACACAACGCCAAGGACGGCACCGCCAAGATCGTCAAGGAATGCTCCCTGCCGCTCACCGGCCTGAGCTGCGTGGACCGGATCATCAGCGACCTGGCGGTCTTTGACCTTGTGAAGAATGAACAGGAAGCAGGCGGCGTCCGTCGGCTCACACTGACCCGCCTCGCCCCGGGGGTCACCGTGGAGGAGATCCGCGAAAAGACCGAAGCCGAATTCGACGTCGCCCCGTCCCTCGACGCGGCGCCCGCCCGCGAAGGAAGCACCCTGGAAGGAGCCACGCCATGAGCCTGCGCGAACAGTTCGGCAAAGATGTCCTGCTGACCGGCTGGGGCCACAGCCGTTTCGGCAAACTCACGGATGAAACCCTCGAATCCCTCATCGTCCAGGTCGCCACGGAGGCGATCGGCAACGCAGGGATCGAGCCGGGCCAGATCGACGAAATCTACCTCGGCCAGTTCAACTCCGGGATGATGCCGCTGGCGTTCCCGTCCTCGCTGGCCCTGCAGGTGTCCGAGCAGCTGGCCAACGTGCCGTCCACCCGGGTCGAGAACGCCTGCGCTTCCGGGTCGGCTGCCTTCCAGCAGGGCACCAAGTCGCTGCTGGCCGGCACCGCGAAGACCGTCCTCGTGATCGGCGCGGAAAAAATGACCCACGCCGGGGCCGACGTCGTGGGCGCGGCCCTTCTCGGCGCGGACTACGACATGGCCGGCAAGGCCTCCAGCACCGGGTTCACGGGCCTCTTTGCCGAGGTGGCCAAGCACTACGAGAAGCGCTACGGCGCGCGCGCAGGGAACCTCTCTGACGTCCTGGGCACCATCGCGGCCAAGAACCACCGCAACGGAGTCGACAACCCCTACGCCCAGCTCCGCAAGGACCTCGGCGAGGAGTTCTGCCAAACGGTCTCGGACAAGAACCCGATGGTCGCCGACCCGCTGCGCCGCACCGACTGCTCACCCGTGTCCGACGGCGCCGCCGCCGTCGTGCTGTCTGTCTCACCGACCGGCGGGGCCACTGCGCCGGTGCGGCTGGCCGGGTTCGGCCAGGCGAACGATTTCTTCCCCACCGAACGCCGGGACCCCACCGCGTTCAACGCCACCCGCGCCTCCTGGCAGCGCGCGCTGGGGATGGCCGGCGTCGGCCTCGAGGAGCTGGACTTCGCCGAGGTGCACGACTGCTTCACCATCGCCGAGCTCCTGATGTACGAGGCGATGGGGCTGACCGAACCCGGCCAGGGGGCCCGCGCCATCAAGGAAGGCTGGGTCTTCAAGGACGGCAAGCTGCCCATCAACGTCTCCGGCGGGCTCAAGGCCAAGGGCCACCCCGTCGGCGCCACCGGCGTCTCCCAGCACGTCATCGCCGCGATGCAGCTCACCGGCACGGCCGGCGACATGCAGCTGTCCACGGCCCGCCGCGCCGCGGTGCAGAACATGGGCGGCGTGGGCATCGCGAACTACGTCAGCGTGCTTGAAGCCGTCTGAGAAATCCAACGCGGGGTCAGATCCGGCCCATTATTGGCACCGCCATGGGCCGGATCTGACCCCGCGCTGGCAC
>CALMVY010000071.1 GCA_937873245.1 uncultured Arthrobacter sp.
GGCAGCGCGGCGCTGCCTGCGAATGTCGTGCGCCTGCTCGAAACATGGCGCGGCGGCGCGGCGGCTGCCGTGACGTTTGAACGCTTGCTCGTCTTGCGAACCACGTCCGGCGATACGCTCGATTTCATCTTCGACACGCCTGCGCTGCGGCGCTATCTGGGTGCGCGGCTGGGGGCTATGGCGGTGGTGATTCGCGCTGACGAGTGGGCGGCGCTGCAAACGGCGCTGGTTCGCTCGCCGTAACCGCGAACGGCATGATGGCCGGTAATGCTGCCGGGGACGGATCGGCGCGAGCGAACGCCAGCGGCGGTGCTCGGGCAAAGGGCGCCGCGAGCGCTGGCCACGGCGTGGCATTGCCGTAAAAGAAGCCAAACAGGGGGAAAAGTGTAAGAGACAGCAACCGGTTTGGGGTCGATCCGGCCAGCAGTCGCCGGGTGAGTTCCCGATCGATCAGGGTCGCGGCAGGGTTTTGCTCCATGACCGCCATTGTCGCCTCGCCATGTTTCACATCGGTCACGCGAGCGTCGCGAAATGTTTCGTGGGTTTCGCGGCCGTCGTTGACGAACCGCTCGCGCATAATGTGCAACAGACGAAACCAACTCGCGTATCGGCGAAATCGTCGGGCAACCGCCGCCGGCTAGTCTGCTCCCATCGACGGACGGCATTGGGCCCCGTCAATCTCAGGGAGACGACCATGTTCAGCCGGCGGCCATGGGCGTCGGCCCGGACCCGGGTCGCGGCCTCGTGGTGGCCGGCCTCTTCGAGGCGCTGGGCGACTTCAACAGCCTGGCCCGGGTCGAGGATGTTCAGGTAGCCGACGCCGCGGCCGAGCTTGATGACCTGGCCGCCGAGCGCCTGGACCGCTTTGACGTGCTCGCCTTTCAAGTCCCCCAGGATCAGAGGGTGGACGCCCTGAGCGGAGAGACCGATGAACATCCGGCGCACTACGGTGGACTTTCCCAGCCCCGGCTTGCCCAGGATGAACGCAGACGGATTGGAAATCAGGCGTGCCCGCTGGAACCAGCTGATCGGGTCGCAGCAGACCGTGGCCTGCGTTTCCTCATGACGTCCGAGCGGGACGCCGATCATGGGCGAGGACGCCCCGGAGGAAAACGGCCACAGCCCGCAGACCTGGACCGTGGTTCCCCGGTATTCCTTCACGGACGGGACGAGCTGGGCCATGCCGCCGCCGCGTCCGGTCCAGCCCCGGGCAGATGGCCCGGGCTGGCGCGATTCCTTCTCAGCCTTCTTCTTCGGTGCAGCTTTGACCGGTGCTGCAGCTTTCCTGGCAGGGCGGGTGAAGAGTTTCATGCGGGCCATTACAGGGCGTCCTTGATTTCGGAGGGCAGGAGGCTGTGCATGGGAAGGACCAGCCCAAGGGGCAGGGACGCGGCGAACGCGGTGTCCTGCGTGCCGTAGGCCCGGCGCAGCAGCACCCGGGCGGTGCCGGAGGTCTGTTCCACGGCGGCCACGGCATCGGCGAGGCGTTCCTTATCGGTCACGGTGGCTGTGACGACCATGCCGAAGTTCACCAGCCCGGCGCCCTGAGCCTCTTCCTGGGCTGTCTGCACAGCGGAGCGGGCATCGACCAGGGCCCGGGCCGAGGGCCGGTTTCCGGAGGTGATGCGGACGTTGGCGTTGTTCTGGTCCCGCTCCACCACGGCGGCGGCACGGGCCGAATCCATCGGGCGGTACAGCAGCGAGATCCGCTTGCGGTCAATGTCCCCGTGCGGTGCCAGCAGCCGGGACAGGACCGAAGAGTTCACCGACCCGCGCGGGGCACCTGTCATGGTCCAGGAGACTGAGAACGCGCTGTCGTGCCGGTAGTCATCCCAGCTTGCCTGCGTCGCGGAGGGTCCGACCTCGCCCCAGGTCAGGGACGCCGGGGAACCGGCGGCGTGCGCTTCGTCAATGATCAGGGCAGCGGGCGGATCGTAGGCGATCCGGACAACCTCGCAGAGCTCTTGCGCGGACATCGGACGGGCGATCCCGGCGCCGGTGGACTGCAGCCGGGCCGACAGCCCGGGGATCCGGGACGCGAGGTCCCGGGCCACATCTTCAGGTGTGCGCTTCTTCGATCCGGCCCGCAGGGAGGCGTTGAAGGACAGGGAGACCCAGGCACGGACCGTGGCCGAACCTTCCGGATACGTGTCGATGACCTCGTTGAGCACGTTCTTGGCAAAATCCGGGGCGTTCGGGTCGATGTTCATGGTGACCTCGTTGCGGAGCCGGTAGCCGGAATCCGGTGCGGTCTCGACCGTTACGGCGGCGGCGTCAAGGCCCGCTTCGTCGCCGAGGCCGGCGAGCCAGCCGCCCCAGTTCGCCACCCACGCGTCGACCTGTTCCGGGTCTACCAGGGACGCTCCGTCGGGTTCGGTGGAGAAGATCACGGTGTAGTGGCTGGTGGAAGGCACATGCAGCAGTGCGAACGGGCGCTTGTAGGAGTCGGTGAATTCGTACAGGGTGGACTTCGCCGCGAGGCCGGGCAGCTGGTACATGCCCCACTCCGTGACACCGAGGGGGCCGGAACGGTAGAGGTTCGTTCCGGAGGACTTGGAGAGACGGAAGCTCATCCGTGTTCCGAAACGGTCAACTACGGACTGGCCGTGCTTGTCCTTGACCGTCAGCAACAGGGCGGCCGCCCCGGCCACGGCCAGGACTGCAAGGCCCGGGAACAGGCCCCAGATGGCGAAGCTGATGATGCCCAGCAACAATCCGGCCATGACAATGCCGGTGCCGATAGCGCCGAGGTTGCCCAGCCCGGCAGAGCGCGGGACGCGCCAGTTGCCGTAGGACGGTTCCTTGTATTCGGTATTAATTGCTGCCACTGGGGCCCTCCCCGGTTGAATCCTGCGCGGTCTGTTGTGCGGCCTGAGAAACCTTGGACGCTGCTTGTGCTCCTACGGCGACGGCCATGCCAGCCGGGCCGGCGGCCTTCGCCGCACCCGCCGCGGCACCGCCACCGGCAGCAGCTCCTGCCCCGGCTCCGGTAGTGCCTGCTGCGCCGGCCATGACGCTGGTGGCCCCGCCCGGACCGGTAGCCCCGGGCGTCGGCTGGCCGCCATTTCCCTTCGGGCCAGGCGTTCCATTGCTGCCCTTCGGAGGTGCGCCTGACTGGTTGCTTTGTGTACTTGCCGGTGTCGGGGCGGCGTTGCCCTTACCGCTCCCGCTGCGGCCCATTGATACGGCGCCTGTGGCCATGGCCCCAACGGCAGCTCCGGCTCCCGCTCCCCCGCCGGAGGCGACGGCCCCGACCATCGGGGTGACGAAACGCATTAGCGCCGGCAAAGCGAACAGAGCGACGATCATCAACGTGAAGCCGGTGATGGAAGTGATCAATGAATCCTTCCCACTGTTGTTACCCATGAGGAGGAATGCGACCGAGTAAACGATGGCGGCCGCAGGTTTGTAGAGGATGAACGCGATAGTCCAGCCGACTGCTTTCTGGAACCACTGCCTCCCCATCTCGGTGTTGGTGAAGGCCGCGGTGGTGGGCAGGATGCCGGCCAGGATCACCAGCATGCCGCTGCGGACCACCATCAAAACGACCTGGACGAGGGAGGCAATCAGACCGATCAATCCCAGAACGATGAGGATGAACACGCCGATCCCTGTCTGGCCGGTCACGACCAGGAGGCTCATCGCCTCGGCAAAGCCCTTACCGTCCGTGGATCGGTCGATGATGGCTGCCGAGAATGCATCCGCGGCGATGACGAGAATGGAGATGACCCCCAGACCAAGGCCCGAGACCAGGGCCAGTGTGATGAGGGACCGGAGCAGATCCTTTAGTGGTGCTCCGCGTTGTTCCCAGATCATTCGGATGCCACCGAGAATGACCGCGAGGACAGCCAGCGTCAGAGTCCAGAGCATCAATTCGCTGTTCACCATGGAGACGATGGGACTCGGCGTTGCACCGTCGGAGCTTGCCAGGTTCACCGTGGGCATTGACACCCAAAAGGTCGACAGAGTCGTCACCATCTGGCTCATGCCCTCCATGATGGCCTTCGCCATATTGCCCATGGCGTCATCGGCTAGTCCTGAGGCCCAGTTCCCGACTGCGCATTCGGCATCTATGGGTCCGCATGCTTTTTCCGCCACGTCAGGCTCCTGACCAGGGGATGAAGCCGCTGAGGTCTCGAAGTTGGGCTATTTCGTTGATCAGCTGGCCGGAGTCGGCAATTGCCAGTTTCCAGTCCCCATCTGCCCACTGCAAAGGAAGGACCGCGTGCCCAAGCAGCCCTTTGTCGGTCTGGAAGGCGATGTCAACGTTTGCTGCGGAAGGTGAGTAACTCTTGATTACGAAGCCGCGAAATTGAACGGTTGAGTTCGACGTGGACTTTGACGACGAGTCTGCCCTGGCGATATCCCGACCCGGCCCGGGCATCAAGAGCTGGTCTGTTGCCTTCCGATTGAGGACAGGATCTCCAGAGGAGCCCATGGCCAGGATGTTGGTGGCTGCATAGAGGGCGCCGGTTGGGGACTTTGCGAAGCATGATCTGAAGCCATCTTCGTCAGTCACGCCCGGACCGAATGTTTTGGGGTCGGTGGGTGCGGCAATTTTTCCGACGAGTTCCCACTTGGATTTAGGAGCTGCTCCCAATGCAGTTTCCGTGCTTGAGGGCAGTCCGCAGACGCTCTTGCCTGCAACTGCCGTGGCGCTGGGGCTGGCTGTGGCCGGGTTGGCGGATGCTGCTGTTCCCGGCGCTGGCTGGGTAGTGTCCTGTCCTTTGGGGAGCAGGAAGATGACGACGGCTGCTGCAATCAGCGCGACCACCAGCGCGGCAGCAATGATGAAACCGGGTTTGGTGAACGGATTGCTTTCGGTGGTGCTCTCTGTTGACTGGCTCATGGTGAACCTCCCGTTTTTGTTGGTGCTGGTTTAGACGAAGGCGCGGACGATGCCGGCGGCGCCGGTGATGATGATGCAGCCCATCAGGACCCAGCCGAGCTTGCCGATGGCTTGGGCGCCCTCGCCGCGCTGGAGCTGGATGACCATGCCGATGCCGACGATGATGACGCCCAGGACGCCGAGGACCAGGCCGATGCCGGAGGCCCAGTTCAGGATCGTGAGCAGGCCACCTGCCTGTGCCGGGACAACCGGGGTGGGGTTGGGGATGACGCTTGCTGCAAGTGCGGAGAAGGAGTTCATGGTGAGACCTTTCAGTTCGTGGTGCCGGGTGAGGTGTCGGTAGCCAGGACGGCTAAATCAGTGACGAAGCGTTGAAATTCACGGGCCGGCGGCGCGGTGGTGGAGTTTCCGTGTCGCCAGGCTTCGACCCAGGGCAGGGTCCAGAAGCGGGGGGCGCCCCCGCCCACGATGGCGGCGAAGTCGCGCAAGGGTTTGGGAGTCTTCCCCGGTGCGTCCGCCAGAATGGCGAGGCCGAGCAGATCAACCGCGGGTGCCGCGCCTGATGCCCACTGCGTCAGGGCGCTTTGTGCAGCTGTCAGGCCGCGCACGTCCGCGCGGCAGACCAGCAGCACCCGCGGCTTGCTGCCGTCTTGGAGAACGGGCCAGCAGTGACCGGTGACCCGTGCCCCGCCGATCAGGTCAGCGGTGCGGCTTTCACCGGATCCTCCATGGGCGCCGGTGACCCACAGCGCTGCAGAGCCGGAGACGGTACGGCTGGCCAGACGGTCTGCCGCGTCGGGTTCGACCATTCCGCGCAGGGGCGCACTGATCACGGCCGCCGGCGGCACGTGCGCCTCCGGCGTCGCCGTCTCCGCGCCGTCGGCCGTGGCCGGGCGGGCGATCCAGGGGTTCAGGGACTGTTGCATCGTCCCCCTCTCGAAGTCCGTTGGTGGGTGGTCTAGAAGCCGGCGGCGACGGCGGCCGCGGCTGCCAGCCATGCCCGCTGGGTCGCCGGCTGGAGGGCTTCATAGCGGATGGGTCCGTTGACCAGGGCCGGATCGTAAGGAATCCGGACGACGGCACGGACGAAGGGTGCGAAGCCGTCAGCGATCCGCTGGGCCTCGTCCTTGGCCCGCTTCAGCGCGTCCCCGCTCATGCTGCGTTTGGCGTCGGTGGATTCCGAGACGATGACGACAGCGTTGCGGGCCAGCTCCGCGTCGTGCCCGCCCCGGGATTCCAGGGTCTGCAGCGTGAGGCGGGCGGCTTCTGCGCGGTCCTCGATGGCGGTGACCGGGACGACGAGCTGGTTGGTGTGGTCGATCATCCGCCGCCAGTTCGCTGCCCGGGCGGTGTTGCCGGAGTCCATGACCACGAGCCGGTAGTAGCGGGTGAGGACCTGGTGGGCGATGTCGACTTCCTCGGCGGTGACTTCGTGGTCGCCTTCCTCGTTTTCATCCGAGCGCAGGACATCGAACTTGTCGGCGGTTTGGTGGTGGACGAACTTGGCGATTTCGGCGGCGTTCGTTGAAGGAGAGAGCAGTTCGGTGGAGGCATCGATCAGGTCCAGGACGCTGCGGTCGTGGGCGCCCTTTTCGGTCCGCCACCCGAGGGTGCCCTGGGACTCGTTGTTATCCCATGCGACCGTGGCGGCGCCGCTGTAGCGGGCGAGGATGGCCGAGAGCATGACCACGGTGGGGGTCTTGTTGGCGCCTCCCTTGCGGTTGACCACGGCGATGGTCCGGGGGCCGGGCCAGTGCTGGCTGACCGTGCGGATGTCCTCGCGTTCGGTGAGTTCTTCCTCGGAGGGGTCCATCCGGAGCCCCAGACGCGTGAGTGTTCCGCGCCAGCCCTGGGTGGCAGGTTCGAGCACCGGGGCGCTGACCAGGAATGAGGTTTCCGTCAGGCTGCGCCGTGTGGGCGCGGCTTCCTCAACAACGGCAGCTGTCTGCGGTTCCGGGGTGGCCGCCGCGGGGGCGGTCGGCCACGGCTGGTCGTCCACTGGCGCTGCAGGGGCAGGAGCTGGCGCCGACTCTGCAGGAGGGGCCGCGGGCTCCGGTACGGGTGCGGGGACGGTATCAATGACGGCCGGCGGTACGGTCGTGGGCGTGGTTTCGGGGGCTTCTGCCCGGCGGCGGGCCGGAGCGGGATCGTAGGAGACGGATTCGATCTTGTTGTCCGGGTGGACGATGAGTTCGCCGTGGCCTTCGGGGTCCTCGATGCGGACCCGGACGGGGCGCTGGAGGGTCTGCGCTTCGCCGACGATGAGGGCCAGGGCGTTGTTGCGGAGTTCCTGTACGGAGTTTCCGGCAGGGACGATGCGGGAGTTGCCCGCGACGATGACCTCGGCGGTGCCGTTGTCCCGGACGATGGCCCGGATGTTGGGAAAGGCCATGACCTTGGTTGGTGTAGTACCCATGAGCTTCTTCCTTACGTGTGTGGGATGGGGGCGGCGGTTAGGACGAGGGCGGGGTGAGCCGGTTGACCTTCCACGGGGCGTCCTTGCCGGTGCGGAGCAGCTGCACCGTGTAGGTGCCTGCATTGGTGGGGACCGTCGCCATGACACCGAAGCCGTTGGCTTCATCGACGCTCAGCGTGGCGGGGCCGGTGACGCGGCTGGCAGGGATGTTGGACGGATCCACTGCCGAGTAATCGGCGGTCGCCTGCGGGGTCAGCCACCGGGCCAGGTCATTGGCCCACTGCTTTTCCTCCACCGTGGGGCGGGCGAAGTCCGCCATGGCCTTCCCGGCGACGTCCACCGCCTGGTCCTTGCTGGCCTGATCCCAGGTGATGCCGATCGTGGCCGGGATCGTGCCCCCGGGCGCCTGGGGTCCGCTGTTGGCGCTCAGTGAGACCGGCGCGGACGCTGTGGGCTGGCCGGTTGATGCCGCCGGCGTCGTGTTTGCCGCCGGTGCGCAGGACACGCAGAGCAGCGCCACGGCGAGCAGGGTCAAGGGCTTTTTCACTTCTTCTCCTCTTGGGTGGGCAGGTACAGGAAGGCTGAGGGGACGGTGTTGGTCACTGTCCGGGTGTAGTAGTTGTGGTCATCCGGGGCAGGGTTGCCGTTGTAGCCCTCTTCGACGTAGGTCCCGTTGTCCTTGACTTCCTTGACCACGGCGACGTGGCCGAAGTTCGGGTCCGCTCCCCCGGTGCCGGGGGCGTACCAGACAACGGCACCGACCCGGGGTGTGTTGCCGGCGTCCCAGCCCTTGGCGTCCCAGCCGGCCTTCCACGTCAAGGCCGAGCCGAGGCCCTGCCCGTCCGGACGGAATGAGCCGTTGAGGAACTTGAAGGGCGCGTCGGTCGAACCCATCTGTTGGTTCACCCGCCACAGGGCGAAGTCCGTACATTCGCGGTAGTACATGCCCAGCGGTGAGGTGCTGGCGGAGTTTGCGCCGACCTGCAGCCAGGTCGGGGAGTTCTTCCACGGGTAGTCGTCCCCCTCACCGGATTGTCCGGGGATGGCGCAGTCGCTGCCTTGCAGGGAGAACTTCGAGTTCGAGAGTGCTTGGACGAGTTTGACGGCTTCGGGCCAGTACTTCTGGTAGTGGTACGGGTCGGCGTTGCGCTGGACCTTGTTACCGGCAATGGTCGGTTCCAACAGCTCCCAGCCGGCCACGGCCTGCAGCGCCTTGATGAAGTTGGTGGCGCTAGTGGTGGGGTCCATACGGTCTGCGTAGGAGCCCCACGCGCCGTTGTCGCGCTGCTGGAACAACCCGCGTGAGTCCGGGCCGACTCCGTCACCGGTATCCAGCACCCGCAGGCCCGACTCCCCCAGGGCCACCATCACGCTGATCATCTGACCGTTGACGGACAAGTCCTGCGCCTTGCCGGCGCCCATGATCGCAGCAGCATTCTGCAGCTGTTCCTGGGTGTAGCCGTCGACCCTTGTGTTGGCGTCGATGGCCACGGAAACAGCCGGCCCGCAGTCAGCGGCAGCAGGTTTGGCGGGGGCCAGCAGCAGAAGCAAAGAGAAGACCAGGGCGAGCAATGTCAATGGGGCCGCGACGGCAGCTCCAGTGCTGAGCATCTTTGACGACTTCACGGCAGTTCCCCCTCTCGGCTCTTCCGGTGGGCACCGGCAAGCACAAGCAACATCTTTAACATGATGCTACCATCACCAAAAAGATGTTGATACTGCATGAGGGTGAGGCGGTGGGTGAGAATTGACGGATGCCCCGCATTTACAAGCCACTTCCCGGACAGCCGCTCGAGGCTGAAAAAGCCTTGAACGTGTTCAATGCCAACACCCTGCGGGCAGCCGTCATCCGGGATCTGGCCCAGCGCCCTGACGGCGAGACGACGGGAAATATCGCAAAGCGCATCGGCGTGGACTACCGACAGGTCTACACGCACATCAAGACGCTGGAGGCTGAAGGTTTGGTCTCCGCTGCCGGCGAAGCTGGCGTCCGTAACGGGCGGCGCGTTCGTTACTCCGTGGATCTGGGCAGGTTGCGGGAGCTCGGCCTCACCTACGTGAGATATCTGTCGGGAGAATAAACGTCGAATGTTGCAGCGCCCGAGAACGTAGCGCGCGCTCTGGTCTTGATCCAGGACGGGAACGCCGGGGGGCGAACATCTGGGGGCGAAAGCTTGAGTGCACATGTGTCGTGCACTCAATGCGGAGGTGTAGCCCCTACCACCCCCCAAACTTGTCGTAGGGGCTACGCCTGTAATGCCACTCAATGTGCATGGTCAGGCCGTAGTGGGCGCCTGGAGCATGTCATGCCCCAAAGTCTACTGAAAAAAATTCAGTAGTGAAAATTATTCAGTTAGATGGACGTTTCTTCTCGGGTCTGGGCGGAAGATTTCGGAGAGCTTCAGTCACCGCACGAAGGGCATCGATGTTTACTTCCCCCAGAACCCGAGCTGCGAAGTGCTCTACCTCGGCAATGCGGTAAGCCTCAATCAGGCGGAGCTCAGCCTCCACGCGTTCCGGGATCGGACCGCTGCGCTGAAGCAGGTAGTTCTCGTCAACGTCAAAGAAGTACGCCAGTGCCTTCAGTAACTCCGGATCCCAGCGGTTATCAGGAGAGCCGGCCAGTAGCCGGTGCCAGCGCGTCCTTGTGAGTGTCAGCCCTTGTTCCGCGAGACCCTGTCGAACGTCTTCATACGTGAAGCTGTCGGCGTCTTTGGCATGCACGATATCCAGAAGAAGCTGGATCTTCGACGCGAGAACCTCTTTATCGCTGCGGGAATCTATCGGGTTTTCGTTCGAATTCACGCGCGATCCTGCTCCTGGCCAACAAGGGTGGCCACATTCCGAGGACCGCGCTTTCCTAGTGGTAGCGAAATCACAATCCTCCTTCTAAATCCGTCATGGGTGCACCATTTGTCATGCCTGGTGGCTTCGTGGAATGCCACACGTGGAAAGTCAGCCGACAATGAGAGTATATGAGGCTCCGAACGCGACAACACCGGTTATGAAGCCTGCGATGACCTGAGGAGCTGAGTGGTCCCGGAGATAGACCCTGGACCAGCAGACAAGCGGGGCTGCCACGACGAAGGGAAGCCCCAGCCAGCCGAACATCAGTACAGCCGACACCGTCGCGCCGCCCAACGTCATCGCGTGACCCGAAATTTTCCAGATCGGGCTGACCAGGATCAGGGCCACAATCCCGCAGAGAATCCCGCCAATCAGTCCCCAGACAGGCTGAGGTGCGCCGATGACCGAGAGGATAGCGCAGCCAATGAGCGACGAGCCCAGGGTCCAGAGCATGACCGGGCGACGTTGTTTCTTGTCTCCAACATGGTGGTCCGTCAGCTGGCCTCTCTTGGCCAGTATGACTACGACAGCAAACGGCACCAGACAGATGAAGAGTGCAGCGACAACGCCCGACCAGATGGACACCATCCACCGATCGCCCAAGAGAGAGGCCAAAATCAACAGGACCGACAACACCAGAGGCGGTTGCGCGATCTCGGTTGCGGACCGGGCCACACGGCCGACGGCCGTGGAGGACCTCTCTGCGGTCAGGGTCGTGGTTGTTGCCGTCACTGAGATGCCTTTACCGGCAGCAGCAATTCCAGAGAATCGACGCCGCCATCAAATCGGGCTTGGGCCGCGTCTAAGACACGGCCGGCAAGCATGGGTGTGGATCGCCCGGAAAGAACGACCTTCTGATCGCTGGAGCGAATAACGTACTCGTACAGGCCCACGGAGGGGCACTTCACGAAACAAGAGTTCGCAATGGCCACCAGCCACGGTGCACGGGAAAGACCCCAATAGGTCCGACCCAGTGTGGCTGTCAGAAACACCAAGGCAACACGGTCGCGAAGTTGAATCCGACGCCACGCCTTCACGATCGGCGGGATACCCAGACCAAGAGACGTGAGCAGAACCCCGCCGTAGAACAGTGGACTGAACAGGACGTACAGAACCTGATGCAAGGAGGGAGCGCCCATCTCGAAGTGCCTCGCGGTCATGTAAGCAATTTCTTCAACGGACGCCAACGCGACCAACGCCATGCCTGCCGCAACAACGCGGGAACTCACGCGGACAGGCAGGCTTTCCTGCGGCCGGAGACAGATGCGCAGGACCGATACAGCGAGTAACGCCAAAATGCCCATGTAGACGCCGGCATAAAGGTAGACCGGCACCTGCTGGACATTCTCCGGTACATAGCTTGGGGTAGTTGGAACGAACCGCTGCGACAAGAATGGGGCGCTGATTGTGAGAGCTGCGAGGACGCCAGCTACGGGTCTGTGGCTGAAACGCTCTCGGTAGTCATCGTCCGGTGAGTAGGCAGCGAAGATTCCTTCCCGTACCAGCCAGACGGCGGCTGTTACACACAAATTGCGAAAAAGATGAAGGAAGTTAACGCCGCCAAGGGCACTATCAATGGTTTCTTCGGGTACGACAACACCTGTAAGAAAGAGCCCGAGGACGCCAATTCCGATCGCCCAAACGAATGCCGCTGAAGATCCCCAGCGAGCGACGAAATATAGCCGAAAGGCAAATACCGCTGCCAGGATCCAGAACGCAGCGGCGATCATAGGCCAAACATTCGTTCGGCCTTCGTGGCCTCCTTCGCACGCGTGGCATGCAGAACCCGCGCCAGTCCAAAGGCCAAATTTTCGGCGGCAGCTTCGGCCTCGTCTAAGGGAACATCCACTGCACGGCACATCCAGCTGACGCCGTTCCGCTTACCAATAGCGGAGAAAAAAGACCCCGCGATAAGGCCGTCGAGCGGCTTCCCCTTATGACCCAAGAGAATGTGGCTCAGTTCATGCAGCACGACGTGAACACTCCAAGCCTTGGCACCCCGCAGGTAGTGGACAATGCCATGGCTGGGTGTATCGATCCACTGGCCAGTGACACCTTCCCCAAGACTGTCCACTGTGCCTTCCTCGAAGACCAGACGTTTGCCGTACTTTTCTTCGACCGCAGTCACCAGATCGCCCAGATCCGGGTACTCGGGAAGGTTCAGGGTATCGATGACGTCAGCGGTCAGTATGGACTGTTCCATGTCCCTGCGGCTCCGGTAATCTACTGAAAAAATTTCAGTAATGTGTACTATGAAATCAACGCCCGACGGCGCCTTGGCAAGGAGCCACCCTACCAAGCTTCCAGAAACACCTGCTGTCACAGGAGGGCAAGAGACCCCTATGAGGGGCGGCTTGTGAAAAAGTGAAATATCCGACGCTAAGGTTTAGACGAGCGTCTTAGCGGCCTATATGTGCCGGGTTTGATCTGGTTGGCGCGGGGCCAGGTGTAGTCGCCGGTCAGGTTGATATGTTCCCAGCCCAGAGGCGAGAGGAACCGCAGGAGGTCCGGATCGAGGTCACCGCCGTTGGTAGTCAGGGTGGTGACGGTGCGGTCGAGGTAGACCGTGTTCCAGAGAACGATGGCCGCGGTGAGAAGATTCAGCCCTGAAGCCCGGTAACGCTGCTGCTCGAAGCTGCGGTCGCGGATCTCTCCCAAACGGTTGAAGAAGACCGCACGGGCCAGTGTGTTCCGGGCCTCGCCCTTGTTCAGCCCGGCAGTGACCTTGCGGCGCAAGCCGGGATCGTGGAGCCAATCCAGCAGGAAGAGGGTCCGTTCCAGTCTGCCGAGCTCCCGCAGCGCGGTGGCGAGCCCGTTTTGGCGCGGGTAGGCGCCGAGCTTGCGCATCATCAAGGATGCGGTCACGGCGCCGGTCTTGATGGATGCGGCCAGTCGGAGGACCTCATCCCAGTGCGCAGCGATGGTTTTGGTGTTGATAGTGCCGCCGATCAGCGGAGCCAACGTCGACAGTTCAGTGCCGTTGGCGGGTGTGTAGAGGCGGGTATCGCCGATGTTGCGGATCCGGGGCGCGAACCGGTATCCGAGCAGGTGCATGAGGGCAAAGAGATGGTCGGTGAACCCGGCGGTGTCGGTGTAGTGCTCCTGGATTGCCACGTCGGACTCGTGATAAAGCAGCCCGTCCAGGACGTAGGTCGCGTCGCGGTCACCGACGTTGATGAGTTTGCTGTGGAAGGGCGAGTACTGGTCCGAGACGTGCGTGTAGATCAGCCGGCCGGGCTCGGCACCGTACTTGGGGTTCACATGCCCGGTGGATTCAGCATGGCTGCCGGCGCGGAAACGCTGCCCGTCCGAGGACGAGGTGGTTCCATCGCCCCAGTGCGCGCCGAAGGGGTGCCCGTGCTGGGTGTTGACCAGTTCCGCCAGGGCGGCGCTGTATGTTTCGTCGCGGATGTACGCTGCCTGGTGGCGGTCCAGTTGGGCGTAGGTGACGCCGGTGGAGGACTCGGCCATCTTGGTCAGTCCCAGGTTGATTCCGTCAGCAAGGATAGCGGTGAGCAGGAGTTGCTTGTCCTTGGAGGGTTGGCCGGATTTGAGGCTGGTGAACTGGTTGGTGAATCCGGTCCAGGTATCGACTTCCATCAGCAGGTCGGTGATCCGGATCCGCGGGAACATGGCGCTGGCCTGGTCGATCAGTGGTTGCGCGTGCGCGGGGACGATCGTCTCGAGCGGGGTGATTTTCACGCCCTTGTCGGTGACCAGCACCCCGGGGAGTTCATCGCGGGCGGCGAGCCCGTTGACTTCCTTCAGCCGCTCCTGAAGGAGGGCCAGCCGGTCCTGGAGGTATCGGGCGCTTCCGTCGGTCGTGACAAGAGGCAGTTTCCCGGCGTTCTTCATGCCGGTGTAGTCAACGCCGGGAAGAAGGTAGTCGTCGAAGTCGCGGAATTGGCGGGATCCGGTGACCCACATGTCTCCGGACCGCAGCGCGTTCTTGAGTTCCGTGAGGGCGCAGAACTCGTAGAAGCCGCGGTCCAGGCCGGTCTCGGTGAAGACCAGTGGTTTCCATCGGGGCCGAATGAACGAGGTGGGTGCATCGTCCGGGATTTTTCGGGTGCCGGCGGCGTTCAGGGTGCGGATGACATTGATCGCGGCCAGCAGGTCCTGTGCCGCGGGGGCTGCATGGAGGTCAAGGACGGAAAGAAGCGCCGGCGTATAGCGGCGCAGCGTGGTGAAGTGGGCGCTGACGAGGGCGAGGTGGTCTTCGAGGGCCGGCCGTGTCAGTTCCTTGGCTTGGGCGATGCTTTCGGCCAGGGATTCCCAGCCGATGGCTGTTTCGATCGCGGCGAAGGGATCTTCGCCGTTTTCCTTGGCCTCAAAGAGGGCATCACCGAGCCTTGAGTGCATGCGCATCATGGCTGCGACGGTGGATCGGGACGCCAGCGTGGCCTGGTTTTGTTTGTTCTGCGCGGTCCGGATGAGCCGGCCAATGATCCTGTCGTGCAGATCGATGATTTCGTCGGTGACCGTTGCCATGCTTTCGGTGGCCATGGCGAAGAGGGTCGCGTACCGGCGTGCGGGTTCGAACCTGGCCAGATCCGCCGCGGTCATCGCCGCACCCTCCCGGGCAAGCTTGAGCAGCCTGTTCCGGTGAACCAGCCGGCCCGCCGCCCACGGGAGATCAAGGGCACGCCACGTAGTGAGCCGGTCGATGTGCTCGTTCATCGCCCGTGCGTTGGGGCGCAGCGGTGCCTGCCGCAGCCAGCCGATTTCGGTCGATGAACTATCGGGGCGGCGAAGCAACAATCCGTCCAGACGCCGCCGGTGCTCCAGCGAAAGGTTGTCGCATATTGTGGCGTAGATTCGACGATTCGCTTTGGTCAGGGCCTGTGCGCAGGCCCGTTCAATGACGCTGACGCCAGGCAAAGCGACCTTCCTTGCCCGCAGGAAGTCCCTCGCGCCTTCGACGAGGAGCAGGCCCTTGTCTGTTTGCGCAGCCACATTGCCCACGTGCTCCACGAGCTGGCGGAAGTCTGCAATTCCGAACGCAGACATGCCCAGGTACGCGCGGATCTCTCTTCCGTGCTCCTGCCGCGTTTCCTCACGGGTTCCATACTCGTCCCAGGCCTCGGGTGAGACGGACAGACGGGATGCCAGCCAGGAAACGACTTCAAGGGGCACGTGGGTTTCTTCGGCCAGCGCGATTCCCGGGTGACGCAGTAGAGCCAGTTGGACGCTGAAGCCCAGCTTGTTCGCGTCTCCGCGACGTTGCCGGGTCAACGACATATCCGCCTCGCTGAGCGTGTAGTGGGCTGCAATGTCCTCTGCTCCAGTGGGTATTGCCAGAATCTGGCTACGCTCGGCAGCGGTGAGTAAAGAGCGCAGAGCCACGTCAGAAGTCCTTATCCGCTACGCCGCCGTGCTGCTGTGACATGCAAGGCCGGTCGTTCATGGTTTGGCGAGGTGCCGGTAGATGGTGGGCCGGGTGACGCCGAACTCCCGGGCGATGTGTTCGACCGTGTGTGCGCGCTTGCCATCGGGCCCCTTTTCTTCGTACATTTCCCGCGCCAGCCTGGCCTGGCGGGGGCCTAGTTTTGGTTTCTGCCCGCCGGTTCGGCCCCGCGCACGGGCAGCGGCCAGACCGTCACGGGTCCGTTCAGACATCAGGGCGTGTTCGAACTCTGCGATCGAGCCAAGTATTTGGAAGAACATCCGCCCCAGCGCGGTGGAGGTATCGATGCCCTGGTCCAGGACCATCAGGTCAACACCACGCACCTGCAGCGTGTTGGATAAATCGATGAGGTTTTCCAGCGACCGCCCGAGCCGGTCGAGTTTGGTGACGATGAGCTGATCACCGGGCCGGTTGGCCGAGAGCAGCGCTTTGTCGAGTTCGGGCCTGCGGGCGAGTTTTCCGGAGGCTGTGTCAATGTAGATCTGCTCACAGCCGGCCGCTGTCAGGGCGTCGTGCTGGGCTTCGGGGTGCTGGTCATGGGTTGAAACCCGTCCGTATCCGATACGCATCTCCAAAATGTATCCGTAACGTGGCTGGACGTTACATAGGAGGGTACACGCGAAGCATTACAAATGAGGTCCCGTGCTTTCGCAGTTCTCCGAACTCGACTGGGAGTGTCTTGCGAACGATCGTTACAGTACGCCAACCGGCAGATGGCTTAGCGCTACTTTTCGGCGCATTGGTCCCGGCCACCCGGGACGGCCAGGTATGTCTGCCGGGCCTCGCTGTCTTCGCTGCCGGCTGTGTGGGAATGACATCCTGCAGGCACCATGCCGGTCGCCTCGGTCATGAAAAACCAGGGGATGCAGACCCCAAGCATATGAAAGACTGTTCAGACATCAATACTGGCGGTGGTTGGAGGGACCCGGTTGCCGTAGGCCCGTCTCGGGCTCTCCGGACAGGCCGTTCGAATGCCGCCGTCTATACCGTGTCGGAAGGTCGCCTTTATGAGCGCTGAAGAAGGCCATGTCCATGCAAGTGCGATGACTGCCGGGGCGCGGCACCGCACGCCTCTTCTGATCGCATTCGGGCTGACGGCCGGTTATATGGTCGTGGAGTTCATTGTCGGGTTTGCGGTTAATTCCCTGGCCCTGCTTTCGGACGCGGCCCACATGGGGACGGACGTTCTGGGGCTTGGCATGGCGCTAGCCGCGATCACGCTCGCTTCGCGGAAGACAACCACGCAACGCACCTTCGGTTTCTACCGGCTGGAGGTCCTGGCCGCGCTGGCGAACGGGATCCTGCTGTTCGGGGTGGCCGGCTACGTGCTCTTCGAGGCGGTGCAGCGGTTTTCTTCGCCGCCGGACGTTCCGGGGATCCCGCTCCTGGTGGTGGCCAGCATCGGGCTGGTGATCAATCTGATCAGCTTCCGGCTTCTGACGGCCGGGTCCAAGGAGAGTCTGAACCTCAAGGGTGCCTACCTCGAGGTTCTGGGGGATCTGCTGGGCTCCGTCGGGGTCATCGTGGCCGCCGTCGTCATCTTCACCACCGGGTGGACGTACGCCGATCCGATCATCGGTGTGGGCATCGGGCTGTTCATCCTGCCGCGGACCTGGAAACTGACCCGGCAGGCGCTGCGGATTCTGATGGAGTCCGCGCCTCCGGGTCTGAACGTGGATGAGGTCCGCGCGCGGATTCTTGCGCTGCCCGGCGTGGATGATGTCCATGATCTGCACATCTGGACGATCACCTCAGGGATGGAAAGCGCCACCGGCCACGTCGTTACCCGTCAGGGCACCGACTCCCAGGCAGTCCTGGATGCGGTAGCCGGACTATTGGCGGTGGAGTACAACATCACGCACACGACCATCCAGTGTGAATCACGACTGTGTGCCGAGCACGCCAGCCCCGTCTGAACGCCCGGGCCGGTCCCGCGCGCCGCTGAGAGCGGAGCCGCCGGGCTGCGCTCCGGTTCCGGTGCGCCCGGCTCGACGGGCCACGACTCACTACCCCGTGCCTTCTGCCTGTCGGTGGCCCGGGTGGCCTCCGCCGTAAACATCGAACATCACGGCCTCGGCATCGAAGGCCCGCACTAGAATAGGCTGATGAACCGTCGTCTCGCGGCGCTCATGGGCATCCCGTTCCTCGTGATGGTGGTGGGCTGTGGCCAGGTGCAGGACGCCGCGAAGGGCGTCGCCAGCAATGCCGCCTCGCAGGCAGCCACGGCCCGCCGCCGACGTGGTTCGGGGCCAGATCTGTTCGCCGTTGCAGGACCGGCAGCTCAGCGCACAGGAGCGGCAGGTGCTCTCAGACCTGCTCTCCGCAGCCAAGGCCGCAGGCCTCCCGGCCGAGTTTGTCACTCCGCTCGAGGAGATCGCGAGGGCCGGCGACCAGGTGTCGGGCGACTCGGTCACGGCATTGCTCAAGGCGTGCGGCCTCACGCCCACCCCGACGCCCAGCAGCAAGTAGCGCCCCTGCCTCAGTACTTGTTATTTCGTCTTGTTGTTCAAGCCGGAGCGGGTCGGCCGCGGGCAGCTTCGGGTGAAAGGCGATGGGCGGACCGCACCGTCGCCACCCTGACCAGCAAACGGCAGTGACATCGACCCGGACCTCCTGCGATTCCTCTCACCGCTGGGCTGGGAACACATCAACCTCACCGGCCGACTACACCTGGCCCCGCGCCAACCACATCAAACCCGGCAAATACAGGCCACTACGACCCCCGGCAAAACCTTAGCGTCGGATATTTGGGAATAGCTAGTTGATTTGGCCCCGGGTTAGTCGCTTGTTTTGGCCCCACCCCGGGTAGGGGTTTCCGGCTTCGCTGCCGGCGCGGCGTGATTATCCTTTCTGTGCTTGCCGGGTGGTCTTGAGGCGGTAGGAATCGGTTCCGGTGTTGATGATGTGGCCGCGGAACGTCAGCCTGTCCACGATGACCGCCGCGAGGCGGGGGTCGGTGAAGGTCTGGCCCCACTCAACTGAAGTTGGCGTTGGAGGCGCAGGCGATGGATGCCCTTTCTTCCCTGGCGGTGATGATCTGGAAGAGCAGCTCCGCTCCGTGGGTATCGAGCTTGACGTAGCTCACCTCGTCAAGACACAGGAGGTCCAGTCGGGCGTACTTGGCGACCAGCCGGAAGAGTTCCTTGTTATCGGCGGCCTCGACGAGTTCGTTGACCAGCGCCGCGGTGGTGATATACCGGACGCGGCGGCCCTGCTCGGCGGCGGCGGTGCCCAGACCGATGAGCAGGTGGGTTTTGCCGGTGCCGGAATCCCCGAGCAGGACCAGTGGCTCGCCGGCCATCGCCCTGCTGGGTGAAGATCTTCGCGGCCGCCTTGGCCATCTCCTGGTCCGCGCCGGGCAGGAACACCCGGGCGTTGTCCTGGACACGCGTGACGGCAGCTGGTCCATGGCCGTCTTGAGGGTCGCTACGGCATTGCTGCGCTGCACAAAACAGCGAGCAGTGCGGCGTCGTCAAGCGGGCCTGCGGCGTGAATCAGAAGCCCCCGGCTGGCCCGGTTGGTGTGGGCGTGACGGGTGCATTTCGGATGTCGCCATGATGCTTACTTCAGCTCGGGGCTGGCTCCTGCCCTTAAGTGCCGGCTCCGCTTCCGCGGCGTGCCATGAGCGTTTCCTCCCAGCCGCCGGCATGCGCCTCTACCGGCGGTTTCACCGATCGGTGGCTGAACGGGCTTCACTAAGGTTGGCGAGAGCTGCCTGTAGCCGGGCGTCGGCGTCATTGGCCACGTCCCGGACGGCGGAACTGTCGCTGAGCTGGACCATTGTCTGCGGGTCGATAGCCTCGATAGTGGTTTCGCTAGCGTCTTGGCCGCGGCGGACCACGACGTTGCAGGGCAGCAATACACCGATCCCGGGTTCGGCCGCGAGGGCGCGGCTGGCCAGGGTGGGATTGCACGCGCCGAGGATTACATAGTTACCGACGGCGTCAGCGGCGTCCATTCCGAGTTTGGCCTCGAAGGTAGTGCGGACGTTGATTTCGGTAAGGATCCCAAAGCCCTGCTCAGCGAGGGCGTTCCGGGTGGACTGCAGTGCCTCATCCCAGGGAAGGGCAACGGTGATGGTGCGGGTGTAGCTCATGCGGGCCTCCCGGCGCTCGATTTACTCGGTCTGGTGCGGGTCGGGTCAGGCGAGGGAGAGAAACAACTTCTCCAAGTCTTTTCTGTCCATGCTTGCATCCTTCTGGACGATGCACTGCTCAAGCCCGGTGGCGATGATGGCGAAACCGGCCCGGTCCAGGGCTTTGGACACGGCGGCGAGCTGAGTGACTACATCTTTGCAGTCCCGGCCCTCCTCCAGCATGCGGGTCACGGCAGCCAGTTGCCCTTGGGCGCGCTTGAGCCGGTTGATCACGGGTGTGAGTTCTGCTGGGTTCAGTTCCAAAGGTTTCTCCAAAAATGGGGGGGTCAGTGCATTCATTCTATACCCCCAGGGGTGTTATTGACTACCCCCGGGGGTATCTGCAATACTCGGTGGGTATTCAGCTTCTGCCCGTCTCGAAAGGACATCCATGACTTCCCCTTCCGCACCTGCCGTCACTTCCCTGGCTCCGGAGACCCTGCGCAGCTGGTTCCAGGAGCATCAGGACCTGGTGGTGATTGACGTCCGCTCCGCAGCAGAGTTCGAGTCAATGCATATCCGCGGCTCCTATAACGTGCCGCTGCCGCTGCTGTCCGAGCACACGGATGAGCTGGCGGCCCGCCTGGGCTCCCGTGTGGTGCTGGTCTGCCAGTCCGGCGCCCGCGCCGAGCAGGCCCGGCAGCGCCTCGGCGGTGCCGGCATCGGCAGCGCTTATGTCCTGACCGGCGGCGTTCCCGGTTTCGCGGCCGCCGGCGGCGATGTCGTCAAGGGCAAGGACCGCTGGGATCTTGAGCGCCAGGTACGCCTGGCCGCCGGTTCCCTCGTGGTCCTGGGCCTGGTGGGAGGCAAGTTCGTTTCCCCGAAGGTCCGGATGCTTGCCGGCGCCATTGGCACCGGCCTGACCTTCTCCGCCGCGACCAACACCTGCGCCATGGGCCAGGCGATCTCGGCAATGCCGTGGAACAAGGCCGCCAAGGAACCCACCCGCGAAAGCGCCATCCTGCAGTTCCCGGTCAGCCCGGACGCGAAGGTAGAGGCCAAAGCGTCGTGACCGTGACTTTGATCCTCGTCCTTGCCCTGTCCGTCGTTATCGGGCTCTCGCTCGGAGTCCTGGGCGGCGGCGGGTCCATCCTGACCGTCCCGATCCTGGTCTATGTGGCCGGATTCGAGGCCAAGGAAGCGATCGCGGCGTCCCTGTTCGTGGTCGGTGTCACCTCCGCCGTGAGCGTGATCAGCCACGCCCGCGGCGGAAGGGTGATGTGGCGGACCGGTTTGATCTTCGGCGCCGCCGGCATGGCGGGCGCCTTCGTCGGCGGCCTGCTCGGCGGTCAGATCCCGGGCCAGATCCTGCTGATCGCCTTCGCCCTGATGATGGTGGCCACCTCTGTTGCGATGCTCCGCGGCAGGAAAAAGGCCGGCGGTGCTGACGGGGCCGAACCCGTGAAGCACGAACTTCCCCTGGGCAGGGTGCTGCTGGACGGCGCAGTCGTGGGCCTGGTCACCGGTTTGGTCGGCGCCGGCGGCGGATTCCTCGTCGTTCCCGCCCTGGCCTTGCTGGGCGGTCTGCCGATGTCCGTGGCCGTCGGAACCTCACTGGTGGTCATCGCCATGAAGTCCTTCGCCGGGCTCGCCGGTTACCTCACCACGGTCCAGCTGGACTGGGGCCTGACCCTGGCCGTCACGGCAGCGGCGATAGTGGGGACCCTCCTCGGCTCCAAACTGGCGGGCCGCATCCCGGAAGCTGCCCTGCGGAAAGCATTTGGCTGGTTCGTTTTGGCGATGGGCACCTTTGTCCTGACCCAACAGGCGCCGGAGGACCTGCGCTGGATCATCGTCGCCGGTGTTGCTGCCCTGGCCGTGACCGCTGCCGGAATCTGCTGGTTTTTCGTCAACTCCTGCCCGTTGCGCAAAAACGACAGGAACAGCCGCCGGAGCGGCCAGCCCTCACCGGCCTGACCGCCCGCCGGGCCAGAACCGCTGTCGTCCCCTCGGGGCGCCACTGAATCCACTGCGAAAGGAATGAACGTCATGGGCCTCATCAGCTCCCTGAAGAAGGCATTCAGCAAACCCTACAAAACCGTTTCTGTGGCCGAGGCCAAGGAGCTTCTCTCCTCCGGCGCTACTCTGATCGATGTCCGCTCTGCCGAGGAATGGCGCACCGGGCGGGCGGTGCAGGCCAAACACGTCCCCCTTGCCAGGCTACAGACCAGCACCGCCGGCATCCAGAAAACCCGGCCCGTGATCGCGATGTGCGCCTCCGGGGTCCGCTCGGCCTCCGCGGCCCGGATCCTCGCTTCCCAGGGCTACGACGCCTACTCCCTCCGCGGCGGCATGGGCGCCTGGCGCCAGGCCAACGAACCCGTCCGCTAACCGCAACACCGGCTTTTGACCCGGAACTTTCGAAGGAGCACCCCATGGCTGAAATCACCGTCACCGAAACAAACCAGCGCCGTGACCAGGCCCGCATCCTCGATGTCCGTGAGGACTTTGAGGTTGAGGAAGGCATGATCCCCGGTGCCCTGCACATCCCCATGGGCCAGCTGCAGACCCGCCTGTCCGAACTGGACCCCAGCGTCCCGGTCATCGCCGTCTGCCGCAGCGGGAACCGGTCCGCCCAGGTAGCTGACGCTCTCAACGGCGCCGGCTACACCGCGGACACCATGGCCGGCGGCATGACCGCCTGGACCCGCGCCGGCCTGCCCACCACCTGACCCGCCTCATTCAAGCTCCCTGCAGGGCTCCACATTCTTCAAACGCTTCGGACGACACCGCGCTTTGGACGACACCGCAAAGGACAGGAATCGATCATGGCAACCATCAACGTCACCCAGGAGAGTCTCGCTGAGACCCTGGAGAACAACGAAATTGTTCTCGTGGATTTCCGGGCAGCGTGGTGCGGCCCGTGCCGCATGCTCGCCCCCACCTACGAGGCAGCCTCCGTACAGCACCCGGACATTGTTTTCGCCAAGGTCGACACCGAAGCTGAGCAGGCCCTCGCCACAACGGCCAGCATCACCTCCATCCCCACCCTGATGGCCTTCCGCGACAAAACCCTGGTCTTCTCCCAGCCCGGCGCCCTGAACGCCGCAGGACTGGAGCAGGTCATCCAGGCCGTGAAAGACCTGGACATGGACAAAGTCCACGCTGAAGCCGCCCGGCAGCAGGCCTGAAAAGGAGCCATCGCATGGCAGCCACGCGGACCATCACGGCCGATGACCTCGCCGCCACCTGGCCCGCAGCCGTGGTGGTCGACGTCCGCGGCCGTGAAGAATACGCCATCGCCCGCATCCCGGGCAGCCTCAACATCCCGCTGGATGACCTGCCCTCCCGGCTGAAGGACCTGCCGAACACCACGCTGCACCTGCTGTGCGGCTCAGGCAAGCGCAGCAGCCGGGCCGCACAAATCCTCACGGACCGGGGTTACGAAACCGTGAACGTCGCCGGCGGGATCACCGAGTGGTACCGCAACGGCCACCCCGTAATCTACGCCGCCGCCCCGGCCGACAACCCTCATCCTGACCGACCGTATTCCCTCAGTTCCCTCCGGAACCGCCTCGTCAGGCGGGCAGCGCGGACCTCCTGACGCTCAGAACCAGGGCCCACCCTGGCTTGCGCTATACCCCCTGGGGTATTACAATTGATACCAGAGCACGATGAAGACTTTCCCTCCACCCCTTACATGAAGGAGATCACCAAGATGCTTATCGAGCGTATTTACGATGAAGACCTCGCCCAGGCCAGCTACCTGGTCGGCTGCCAGGCCAACGGGACCGCCGTTGTTGTCGACGGCCGCCGCGACATCGCGGTCTACCAGGACCTGGCTGAGAAGAACGGCATGAAGATCATCGCCGTCACCGAGACCCACATCCACGCCGACTACCTTTCCGGCACCCGTGAACTGGCCGCCGCTACCGGCGCGAAGATCTATGTCTCCGGTGAGGGCGGCCCGGACTGGCAGTATGAATTCGACGGTGAGCGGCTCTACGACGGCGACGCGATCACCGTGGGCAATATCAGCATCCAGGCCCTCCACACCCCGGGCCACACCCCGGAGCACCTGTCCTTCCTGGTAACGGACGGGGCGTTCAGCGACCGGCCCGGCTACCTGCTCTCGGGTGACTTCGTTTTCTCCGGGGACCTGGGCCGGCCTGACCTGCTGGATGAGGCGGCCGGCGGCGTCGACACCCGGTTCGAGGGCGCCAAGCAGCTGTTCGCGAGCCTGCGGGACAAGTTCCTGACGCTGCCGGACTACGTCCAGGTCCACCCCGCGCACGGCGCCGGCAGCGCCTGCGGCAAGGCTCTGGGCGCTATCCCCTCCTCCACCGTCGGTTACGAGCGCCTCTACGCCTGGTGGGGGCCCTACCTTGCCGCGAACGACGAGGCCGGCTTCATCAACGAGCTCCTGGACGGCCAGCCTGATGCCCATGCCTACTTCGGACGGATGAAGCGTGAAAACCGTGAAGGCCCCGCGGTGATGGGTAAGCGTACGCCCTTGCCCGAACTTGCAACCGGCATTGTGGCTGCAGGCCTGGCAGAGGAGACCCTGACTTTCATCGACACCCGCCCCAACAGCGAGGTCCACGAAGGCACCGTCACCCGTTCCCTGAATGTGCCGGCCGGCAAGTCCGTGGCCAGCTACGGCGCCTGGGTGGTCAACCCGGAAACGGACAAGAACCCGCTCGTGCTGCTCGCCCAGGACCAGGAGCAGGCCCAGGACATGTGGGACCACTTGGTCCGGGTCGGCATCGACAACGTAGCCGGCTTCGTCACCAGCATCGACGGGCTGCCCACGTTCACGCCGAAGATGATCCAGCCCGAGGAACTGGGCAGCTTCGATGCGGCCATGGTGCTCGATGTCCGCAACCGCAGCGAGCACACAGCCGGGCACGTCCCGGGATCCCACCAGCTCAGCGGCGGCCGCGCCATGTGGCACCTGGACGAACTCCCGTCCGAAGGCACCATTGTGAGCTACTGCCAGTCCGGGGTGCGGAACTCCGTCGCGGCCAGTGCCCTGCGCCGGGCCGGGTACGACGTCGTCGAACTTGACGGCAGCTACGCCGCCTGGGACGCCTGGCACAACTCCCACCAGTCAGCCAAGGCCTAGGACCACCGCCCCCGCACGGCTCGGAAATCCGCGGTCAGGAACGGCCTCGCCGTGCACGACAAGAGACAAGGAACCCCTTTATGATGAACGGCTTTGATATGGGCGGGATGGGGCTGGCGTGGATTTTCTGGCTGCTGCTGATCGCCGGCGTCATCCTGCTCGCCGTGGTGCTGGTCAAAGCCTTCACCCGCAGCGCCGGCGGTAACGGCCCCACCGATCGGCAGGGACCACCCCGGCCGGGTGCGGGCCCTGCCCGGGCCCGGGAGATCCTTGAGGAGCGTTACGCCCGCGGGGAGATCAGCACCGAGGAATACCAGGAACGGCGACGGATACTGGAGGAGGACAGCCGGTGAGGCCGCTGACACGCCGCCAGCTGCTGGCACTGGGTGCGGTCGGGGCCGGCGCTACGGCTGCCGGCGGCGCCGGGCTGTGGCAGACCACCGGCACCGGCTCCGGATACACCGGGGGTGAGGACCTGACCGAACCGCAGGTGCTGGCCAGCCGCGACCGGGTGCTGGAGCTGGACCTGACCGCCGCGCCGGCACGGGTCCGGGTCGGCGGGCGGGAAGCCTCCGTTCAGGCATTCAACGGCTCCCTGCCCGGCCCGACCCTCCGGGTCCGCGCGGGCGACACGATCCGGGTCACCATGCGCAACGGGCTGCAGGCTCCCACCAACCTGCACGTGCACGGACTGCACGTCTCCCCCCAGGGCAACAGCGACAACCCCTTCGTCAGCATCGACCCGGGCGCATCCTTCGACTACGAATTCACCCTGCCAGAGGACCACCCGCCGGGCACCTACTGGTACCACCCCCACCGCCACGGCCACGTCGCCGGCCAGGTCGCCGCCGGCCTCTACGGCGCCATCGTGGTGGAGGACCCCGACCCGGTCCCGGTCACCCGGGAAAGGGTAATGGTGGTCTCCGACCTCTCCCTCGACGCCGACGGCAACCTGGCCGAGGTAAGCCAGATGCAGCAGATGATGGGACGCGAGGGGCAGATCGTCATGGTCAACGGCCAACTCCGCCCGCAACTGCGCGCCGCGCCCGGAGAACGGGAACGCTGGAGGATCATCAACGCCTGCCCCTCCCGGTACCTGCGCCTGGCACTTGACGGACAGCAGCTCCGGCTGCTCAGCCGTGACCTCGGACGCCTGCCGGTCCCCGAGGACGTCACCGAAGTGGTTCTCGCCCCCGGCAACCGTGTAGAGCTGCTCGTGGAAACCCGCGACGGATCATCCACCCTCACCGCGGCCCCCGTGGACCGCGGGAGCATGGACGCCATGATGGGCGGTGCCATGGGGGGTGACAACCAATCCGGTGGCGGCCCGGTCGACCTGCTTACCCTGGCCGTCTCGGGAAGCGCCGGCTCTGACCCAGTGCCCGTGCCCGAAGGCAGGCCCCTGCGCGATCTGCGGAACGAACCGGTCACCGCCGCCCGCACCCTGGACTTCGCCATGGGCATGAACGCAAACATGAGCGGGGGAATGGGAATGGGCATGGGCAGCGGACAGGGCACCATGATGGCCTTCACCATCAACGGACGGAAGTTCGACCCCGAACGGGTCGACGAGACAGCAGCAGCCGGGACCGTGGAGGAGTGGACCCTGACCAACTCCAGCCCCATGGACCACCCCATTCACCTGCACGTGTGGCCCATGCAGATCGTTCAGGACGGCGACCGTGACGTGACCAGGCCCCAATGGCAGGACGTGGTCAACGTCCCCGCCCGCAGCCAGGTGAAAGTCCGGGTGGCCTTCGACGACTTCGCCGGCCGCACCGTGTTCCACTGCCACATCCTGGACCACGAAGACCAAGGCATGATGGCCACCGTCCAAGCCCGCTGACCAGTCAACGACGGCGGAGAAATCCCATCACCGCAAGCCTTGCCTCTTGGCAATGAACCTGGTTGTCATGTTCGTTTCCCGCGACGGGCGCGGCGCGCTTTGAAGTCCGGGGGGTTTGGAGGTCAGGGTTGTCCGTGCAGGTGGCGGGGTTGGCCATGGCGGCGGCCCTGATGCCGGTGCCCAGAACGGTGCGCTGGGAGGGAAATCATGGACGTTTTATTTGTGGCCTCGGTGTTTGTCCGCGCAAGGCGTGGGGATCCCAGACAAGGGCCCGGCAGCATCCATGCCGTGAAATAAGGGCAGGCCCGGATAGAACATGGGATCGCCGCGGCTTCGCCGGACCAGCAATGCTAACTAACACTCGCAGGTGGATCCCCATACTCCTGGCAATAGGCGTGGTCCCAATACAGCCGGCAAGCGACAGGGCTTTCAGCGATCACGGGTTTGGGCCGGATGAGGTGGATCAGCTGATCCTAATTCTGGACGACTTCCGCCGGAATGCCGATGACTTCATTGATTCCTGACCGGGCTCGTGAGTTATTTCCGAACAGACTTCCTCACTGCCAGGATCAGCGTGGCGCCTTCGCACGCTTGACGCGCCGGGCAACGAGCAGCACAACGGTGATGCCCAGTGCGGCATATACCGCGTAGTTCAGGAACCGCGAGTACTCCTCGATGATCCGGTACTGGGTCCCCAACAGGTATCCCAGTCCCAGGAGCGCCCCGTTCCACAGCCCGCTGCCCGCCAAAGTGTAAAGGCTGAACGTCCCAACGGGCATGGCAGAAGCCCCGGCAGGAAGGGAAATCAGGCTCCTCACACCGGGAAGCAACCTGCCAAAAAAGATGGAGGACCGTCCGTGGCGACGGAACCACCCCGCCGCATGCTGAAAGTCCTCCCGGTCCACCAACGGCAGCCGGGACAACCCGCGGATGGAACGCTCAAGGCCAAGCTTGGCGCCCAGCCAGTACAAGAAAAGGGCACCCAGGTAGGCGCCCAGGGTGCTGGTGACAAAAACGAGTATCAGGTTCAGGGCCCCCTGCCTTGCCAGGTAGCCGGCCAGCGGCAAAATCACTTCACTGGGGATGGGCGGCACGACGGTTTCAGCAAGGGCGAAGAGCCCCACTCCCCACTCGCCCGACTGCTCGATGCCCCGGGCAGCTACCCCCACCAGTCCGGTGAGATTGTCGGTTGAGCCGCCTGCATCCGCCGCCGTTCGCCACATACAACTCCTCGTCCGCATCCAAGTTTGGTCTGAGCCCTGTCTACCTGACGCACCTGCGAAGAAGCTGGGACCAGGAATCAGTCAGGCCTGGCCTTGACGTGCATGGGGGGTCCCCTCTGCGAGCCGAGAAGCCTAGGCACTCTACCAGCTTGCCATCCGCGCGGCCGAACCAGTGCGGCACCCGGGTAGGAAACTCCGCCGCTTTCCCGGGGCCGAACAGCAGATCCTGCCTGCCGAGAACCATTCGAAGTTTTCCGGCTTCATCGCACCCCGCTGATGACGGGTCCGGGCAGCCGCATCGTAAATTTGCCAGCCGCCGTGCCGCTGCGTGTGGAGCAACCGGCCCGCAGTCTGCTAGTTGTTGCTCGGCATGGGGCTTGGTGTGAGGCCGCAGGCTTCGCGCAAGGCGGTGACCGAGGCGGCCGGAACCTGATCGCCGGCCTTTGCGATCTCCTCGAGCGGAGTGATGAACTGGGCCGGGACTCCGGCGGCCTTGGCGGTGGAGAGCAGCCCTGAGAGGACTTGTTTGTCCTGTGCGCTGAGCTGCCCGTCCTGCAACGGCGAGCAGATCTGGCCCCGCACCACGTCGGCAGCGGCGCTTGCCGCCTCCGAGGCGGCCGCTCCTGCGGCGCCTTTAGCGGCGTCCTGCACTTGGCCGCAGCCGGCCACGGCGAGAAGGAACGGGATTGCGATGAGCACCGCGAAAGGACGGTTCATCTGCCCATCCTAGTACGGGCACCGGATGCCGGACATGGTCCGGCGGATCATCCATGCTGTCCGGAACCCGTGAGTGTTGGAGAGGTCACCGCAGAAGCCGGGCTGCAACGCGGGGGTCGATGAAATCCGGGTTGAAAGGGTGCGGACTCGCTGAACTCCGGCGGCCCACGGTGCGCTCACCAGGGTGGACAGAAGACATTGGAACCGGGCAAGAGCTAGCTAGGCAAAGTTCTTCGATGCAGGGAGCCGGTTCTCGCTGGACGCTTGCAGAGCGCCGGCTCTGACTGCTTTGACGAGTTCACCGTGGTCGGATTCGGTCTGGTCGGCGTAGCCGACAGCGTAGGTGGTGAACGCGGTGTCCATCGGTTCGCCGTTGGCGCAGTAGCCGGCCAGCAGCCGCGGGTCGATCGATCGGGAGTGGGCCCGCGCCAGCAGTGCCCCTGCCAGGCGGCCGTAGTCGTCCAGGTGGTCGCGTCTGAGCCCGGTGGGGTCGATTTCACCTTTCCGGTTGCGGAATTGCCGGATAAGGAACGGTCGCCCCCCGATCGTGGTCCAGCCAAGCAGGGGGTCGGTTTCCGCCTGGACCAGTCGCGCGCCGTGCACTATCCGCTTACCCTCATGCGAGGCCGGGTCGCGGCCCAGGGCATCGTTCACTGCACTCGGTACCGCCTGCTTGGCCTGCAGGATGAGTGCCTCGTCTCCGTTGCCGCGCAATAAAATCAGGTAGTTGCGCAGTCCGACGCTGCCGGTGCCCACCACCCGGAAGGCCACATCCGAGAGGCTGTAGCGCGCGAGCAGATGCCCGCGGGACTCGTGCAGGCTTTTCACATAGCCCGGCAGCCCGCCGATCACAGCCTCCGCTGTCGCGGAGCTCACCTGGCTGAGCACCGGAGGGTCGGCAATGAAGCGCCATTCCCGCCCGTCCAGGCGGGTCCATTTGGCCGCGACCTTCGCGCTGGTGTTCTTTGTGGCTTTCCGCGCGGCCCGGGCGAAGTCGTCCAGCAGTTCGTCGGCCTTGACCCTGTTCAGCACCGACTCATCCCCGAGCGCGGTCCACGAATCCAGGAACGGCAACCCGGCCAGATGCTCGCTGGTCTGGCGGTAGGCCCGCACCGCGTCCTCCGCCGCGTCCCTGCACCCGCTTTCCGACACACCGCCCACACGGCCGGCCAGGATCAGGCTGACCGCCAGCCGCTTCAGATCCCACTCCCAGGGACCCGACGCCGTCTCGTCGAAATCGTTGATGTCCATGATGATCCGGTCATCGTGCGTGCCGTACAGCCCAAAGTTCCCCGCATGCGCGTCCCCGCATAACTGGGCCTCCAGACCGGTGCGCGGGCCGGCGGCCAGGTCCCCTGCCATCAGCGCGGCACTTCCCCGGAAAAAAGCGAACGGCGAGGCAAGCATCCTGCCCACGCGAAGAGGCACCAACTCCGGCAGCCGGCCTTCATTGCTCACCTGCGCAAATTCCTTCACCGCAGGCCTGCGGACGGCCAGGACAACAGACCGGTGCATCTGGTGATCGACACCCTCACGCAGCGCCCGGCCGCGCGCGTAAACCTCGTCCGGGTCCACCCACCGTCCCAGCACCGCAGCTCCCAGCCCTTCAAAATCACTCATACAGCCTCACCCCGTCACGAACGAGGAGGACCCCTCTCCTCCGGATGCCGGACGCCCGCCGCCTCCGGTTCCCGGCGCCCGACAGGGCGTCAACAAAAATGGCGGAACCGGACGACTCCAGGCCGCAGATGCCGGCCGGCGGAACCCGACCAGGGTCAGTGGTGCCGGCGCCCGCGCAGCAGCCGCATCAGCATCCTGATGAAACCACCCCGGCGATGGCCGCCATGCCCGCCATACCCCCCGTGCCCGCCGTGGCCGCGTCCGTGCCCTCCGGACCTGTAGTGATGCCCCACGACATACCTGCTTTCCTGATCGGTAGGACCCCGCTTCACCGATCCGACGGAATGACCGCCGGATACGTCCCACCGTAACAGGACCGGAAGTACCGGCAAGGGGTTCCAGCGACGGTCCGCCACATGGCCTGGCTGCACACGACAAAGACCAAGGCCGGGGCAAGACAGCCCCGCTCACCCTTTCGTCACCGCTGTCCGGTTGCGGCTGATAAACACCGAAGCACCCGTGGCAGCGTGGGCCTGCACGGAATCCTCACAGTCATGACGCCGGCCCGGCTACTTCCGAAGCATTCTGCGGACCTTCCAACCCCGGACCACCCGGCCAGCACCGTGGAGCAACAGCCCCGCACCGATAACCAGCAAAGACGCGATCGCCACCCCCTGGTCACGGGAGACGTTCCCGACAATGTTGAGAACGATTCCGGCAGCGATCAGGCCCATCGCACCGAAGACAAGGACCTTGTAGGAGGCGGTCGCAGTGGCCCAAAACTCATTCAGCACCACACCAGCATTACGACGCAGCGCGGCGCGCCGAGTCCGGTGCCCGGAAAAGTGATGCGCACAGTGCCGGGCCGGTGATCCAAGACCACCGTCCCTGCGCTGGCAGGCCCGTGTGCGTCTCGGAAGTGCGAGCGGATCACTTTGCGCCACCGCACCGCGGGTTTCACCGCTGACTCACCGACGGGCTGGGAACACATCAACCTCACCGGCGACTACACCTGGCCGTGCGCCAACCACATCAAACCCGGCACATATAGGCCGCTACGCCGCTCGTCTAAACCTTAGCGTCGGATATTTCACTTTTTCACAAGCCACCCCTATGACTGCAGGCCCTACCTCAAGAGCAAAGGCGCCGGGCTATAAGCGAACAAGGAGACCGATCTGCTGGACACGAAGCCCTCATCGGAGCACAACAACTATGCAACAAGACAGCAACAGCAGGCGCACTTACAGCTGTCGCGCTCGTAGCACCGTCTCCCTGCCCACCCTGGGCGCAACATCAGCCAGGCGCCTGACCTTGGCAAATACCGGCGACACGCCAACGGGCACTGAAGCACTTAATGGTACTGGTACGGATAGGCTCGGATTTATGAGTGCAGCCATTCACCGACGCGAACGCGGTACGGGTGCCGGAAACGTCGTACTAAAAGTAGACGTCGCCGCGCCTGCAAAGGCCCTGGTAGAGCGAGTAGCGACCCACATGGGCCTCTCAAAAGGCCAGGCAACCGAAATGCTTCTGATGAGCATCCGTTTGGATTCTCGCGGGCTGCCGCTCTGGGACAACATTGACGACTTTCATAACCAAGGAGCTTTGCCTATCGCGAAGGCCGGTTAAAGACTGAAGGCCCGCTCTCGCGGGCCTTCAAAAGTATGACGTTCAGATCCACATCTTGGCGGATCAGCGACCTGAACTTATCCAAGCTCCCCGTGAGGGTGGCTCGCTTTGCTATACCCCGAAAGGACTAGCTGGTGTCTATGGTACCCGCAGAGGTCTCCTCGTCAACACTCGACGCGGCGCGTCAGATCACGTCGCAAGAAGCATGGGCGCTCGCTCCACTGATCGCCGGCGCACCGACTTACCGCTCGGGACGATGGATCGGCGGCCGGTTTCAGTACCCGCGGCCGCTAAATCCGCCCAGGATCACCGCTTCCGTGCCAAGGCAGCCGGCGGCCGTTCCCATTCATGGAGCAGATGGCTCCGTGGCGACTCTCTGCCTTGACCTTGACACTTCCAAAGCGCTGCAAGGCGTCGTCGATGACGATGCCCGACGCCTCGGAGACCTTCTGGAAAGCTGCGGTCTCCGCTACATCGCGGACTACTCCCCCAGTGGCGGACGGCACCTCTACATTCCCCTGGCCGAGCGCATGGAAGCCCCTGTGGCTCGTGAACTGGTCGAAGCCCTCGCCCGGATGGCCGCCAGCCTTGACCCCAGCCCGCACCAGAACATCACTGACGGCTGTATTCGGGTCCCGGGAAGTGCCCACAAACGCGGGGGCCACCAGACACTCGTCACGCCCCTCAACGAGGCATACGACGTGCTGCGCCGCCGTAACCCTGTCCATGCTGTGGCTGCCCTCCGACGGGCTCTGGCTCCGGAGCTTAAGCGTGAACGCGAGCTAAAGGCCCGAGTCGCCAAGATGGCAGTCCAGGCGACGGCGACTGGTGTTAGTCCGGTTCCCTTTGGCGGGAGCCAGTACCCCCTGCGCCTGGCGGCCCGTACCGGCCTGTACGACACGGCCCGGTACGCCAGCCCGTCCGAAGCCCGCATTGCTGTGCTGAACCACTTCGCCTCCTGTGGCTGGACCCTGGATCAGGTCCGCCTCGAGCTGGGTGGCCAGTTCCCCGGCCTCGCAGCCCTCTACACCGACGCCGACCGACAGGAACGTCTGCTCGACAAAGAGTGGGCCAAGGCCTGCCAGTGGATCCAAAAACCGGGAACCTCGTCAACGGGAAGAAAGAATGCCCGTATTAACGACACAAGCCGCCCAGTACCCACAGGGGGGGGTATTAGAACCAGCAGTAAAGCTGGTGCACACCAGCTCGTGAATGATCTTGAAAATGTCCTCTACGCCGTCCTGGACCACAGATTGAAGGAACGTGGACGCGAAGGTCTCAGCCTGCGCCTGCTGCTGCGTGCAGTGCTTGGCTACATGCGAACCATGGAAACTGCTGTGTTGGATGTAGGCTGCCGTACGTTCGCCACCGCGCTGGGCAAACACCATGGCACTATCTCCAGGCTGCTCCCGATGCTTGAACAAGCCTCAGACGGCATCCTGACCAAAGTTGCCGATGCCCGCGGCCGCAACGCCGACACCTACGTGATCCAACTCCCCCAGCACTTTGAACAACTTGCCCGGGAACTCTCCTGGCGCAGCGGCAAGATCCATGGCATCCGCCCTGTATTCCGGGTCCTGGGCGACGTCGCTGCCCTCGTTTACGAATCCATCGAACGCGGACGCCTCTCCCCCACCACAGCAGCAATTGTCCGCTCCACAGGACTCAGCCGCACAGCCGTTGAAACGGCCCTGGCCGCCATGAGCAGCTACAACATGATCGGACGCCGGCACGGGCACTGGAGCATCACGGCCGGGACCAGCCTGACAGCACTGGCCCGGCGGCTCGGTGCACTTGACGACGCCTCAGAGCAGATCAGCACCCACCGAAAGCAACGCGCAGCCTGGCACGCATGGCTGGACAGGAACCTCGCGCCCGAACTCGCGGAACACGAACTGGACGAACCTGACTCTGATCTCTACTGGATCCCACCCTCGGAAACCGAAGTGGACTTGATCGGGACGCTGTGGCGAGCTGCTTAAAGCGCCCCCGTCGTTGGTAGACGATGTGGCTTCAACAGATCAAGTGCGTAAGTTTCTGCTTGCTACGCTGGTTTCACAAGTGAAAAAAGCGTATACGGAAAAACCAGTGAACCCGGTAAATCATGTGAAAAAGTTTCTGCTTGCTTCGCTGGTTTCACAAGTGAAAAAAGCGAAGACACGGAAACAAGCTTCACAAGTAAAACCAGTGTTACTGGTTACGCTTGGATCACTCTGGAAGGGGATTCGATGAAACACGATCTGGACCGCGGTGCCCTAAGCCGCGTCATCGCGGTAATCAATGGCAAAGGCGGGGTATTTAAGACCAGCCTGGTGGCCAACGTAGGCGGACTCCTCGCCGAAGGCGGATCGCGTGTGCTCCTCGTGGATCTCGACCCTCAAGGAAACCTCGCCGAGGATCTCGGCTATGCCGACCAGGGCGACGGCGGCAGGAGTCTGGCGGCTTCGCTGTGTTTCGGGGGAGAACCCGACCTGCTGACCGGCGTCCGAGCCAACCTAGATGTCATTGCCGGCGGACCCCATCTCGACGATGCCGCGGCATTCCTTGGAGCCAAGGCCCAAAAGGACCGTGACGCTGCGCAGTTGGCCCTGGCCAAACTGCTTGCCAGCGTTGCAGGGGAGTACGATCTGGTCCTGCTGGACTGCCCGCCCGGAAATGAACCCCTGCAGGCCGCCGCGGTAGCTGCCGCCCGCTACGCCCTGGTGCCACTGAAGACCGACATGTCCAGCCGGAAGGGTGTCGCCGCGGTCGCGGCACGCATGGACAGCGTCGTCGGCCTCAACCCCTCACTGGATCTGCTGGGCGTTGTACTCGTAGGAACCGGTACGAACTCCAAGCAGGTTCACAAGGTCACCCGCGACCACCTCACCGCTGATTTCGGCACAGACGAAGTGTTGTTTCCGATGAGCATTCGCCACGCGGAGGCCACGGCCCAGGCGTGTCGTGAGCGTGGTTTGCTGGCCCACGAGCTTGAGCGGGAGCTCAGCAAGGGGCCGAAATGGTGGGAGGTCCTGCGCGGTGAAGCGAAGGCCGGCAACGCCGGGCCAAAATCGGCTTCGAGCGTGGCTGAAGACCTCCACGCGGTCGCCATGGAAGTGACACGTCGTATTGCCGTCGCAGAATCCCAGGAGGTTAACGCGTGAGCGCCGAACCTACACCCAGCCGACCCGCACTCGGGTTGCCCCCGCGTCGCACGGCAGCACCGGCGGCCGAGGCGCCGTTGGCACGGATGCTCCCTGGACACCGGCCGGAGACGCCAAAGAAGGCGGAAGCCACAGAAACCGAAACAGCCAATATGACGGTGAGTATCCCCGCCGCGCTGCGGAACCGGGCGCGGGCCGCGTACCGGGCGACCAGCTACGCCGAAGGGGATATCACCTGGAGTCACTTCGTGGCGAAAGCTATCGAGGCAGAGACGGTCCGACGCGAAGCCGAGCACAACAAGAGCGAGATGTACCCGTCCTGGGGTGAGAAGCTTCCCGGCGGCCGCCGGCTCAAGGACAACTGAACTGGGGATGGTCAGGGCATTCGCCGAAGCAGGGGGCGAACTGATTCAGCATTCGCAGTAGGAAGCGCAGCTACCGCCAGTCGAATCCCCGGGCCCCAGGAACGAGGCATCCCCGGTCAGCGTGTCTGCCTTCCCTATCGTCCTCGAACATTCCGCCGCAGTCTGTGCACTGGAAGCGGAAGCCGTTGGGGCTGACGCGGTATCGGGGGTTGTCCCTGAGCTGCTGCACCCGTGTTGCGTAGGCCTCCTTGGCGGCCAGACGCTGCGCGATCTCCACTGCGCCACTAGCCTCTGTCATCCATCCAGTACGGCTTGCGCCGCGGGCCGATGAACCTCCAATCGCTCTCACCGATATGCAAGGGGAGCACTACCGGCCGCTGCTTTTCTTCAGCAGGAGTATGCAATTTTTCCTCAGCAGGAGCTGACTGGGGGAGTGGCCTGCGGTACAGCACCTCGCGAGCCTCGGCACTGGCAACGCTTGCTTCCGCAATGACCGACCACTTCGCTGGAGGGAGTGCGGACACCCAACGTCCTTTGATCACCGACTTGCACTCGGGGCAGGCGAAAGCTTTGCGGTCGCCTATTCCCTTGAGCCGGTGGATGCCCGCTTTAATCAAGCCGATGGGATTCGCAGCCAACCAGGCGTCAACGCTTCCGCGAACGTTCGCGAGATTCTCCGATTTTGGCATCCACGGATCGTCGGTGTCGGCGCTCGAGGAAGCCGGCTCAGTGAGCCGCCAGATCAGCGTAGGATGGCCGGCCTCCATGCAGCGGACTGCACTGGCCCAGATACGTTTTCGTGCGAGCACTGGGCGGGCACCGCGGACGGTTGGAGTCGTGGCTGACTCAATAAACGAAGCCTCTAACTTCGCGGCTTCGAGGGCTGCCTTTTCATCAGCCAGGCGCTTCTTCTCTGCCAGCTGCACTAGCCGCTCCTCTTCTTCAGCCGCTGCCTTCGCCTTCACTTGTTCCAGCCTGGCGATCTCTTGCAGCTGGTGCTTTGGCGTTCCGTAGGGCCAACTGAAAGCTGGATGCAGGACCGCGTCCACTGCTGCGTCCACGCGCGCCCTCTTGCCGAACATCGGCTGGTAATGGGTCAGATCCATAAGCGATCCACGCGTCGCGGGCAGGGCGCTGGTCTTGCCGAAGCCCGTCACGATCATTGGCATCTGCACCCGGAACCAGTCGATGCTGTCTGGGACGATCCACACCGCACCGACGCGATCATCTGCGTAGCGCTGTGACCGCCGGATGTACTCGTCTTCGTTCTGCTGCGACAGCTGTACCTCGAAAGCGAGTCGCCTGCCGCTGACATGGATGGCCATGACGTCAGCGATCCAAGTCCGATCCGGATGCGCATGCTCTACCTCGGCGCGCCAGCCGGACATTGTGTCAATCTTGTCTTTCAGCGCCCGCTTCATTGCCAGGTGTTGCTCCGACTCCGACTTGTGATCAATCGAGCATGCGACCTCGCTGTGGTGTCTAAAGAATTGCCGGTTCCCCAACGTGACCCGGCTGGCACGCAGCCCGCACTCGATCAGGACCATGCTCTTGTAGTCGGGATCATGTACCAGGGCCCGCCATGGCTGATGAGCCATCTGCGTCGCATCGATCCGCTCACCGTTTAGATACGCCACCAACTGCACAGAAGCCCCCATTTCAGCTGTACATCCTTGGTTGCCAACTTACCGCCCGTCTGACGGGGCCCCGTCAGGCAATCGCCGAACCGGTTGAGCAGGGAGTAAGGAAATTTTGGGAAACGTTCCGTATTACGTTACGTATTGTCGTTATGTCTTTCGTTTGGATACGAAAGACGCTATGATGACACTATGAGCGAGAACACCGTTGAGGTTGATGAGCGTACGTGCAGGTTCCCGGGCTGCCAGCGCCCGGCGATGGCCGCCGAGGCCGGCACCGGCCGGCCGCCGGAGTACTGTGACGACCCGGCCCATACCCGCGCGTCGGCGTGGCGGGCACGCCAGCGCACCAGCGAGAACGCTGCCCGGGTTGCGGAGGCCCGGCCGGTGGATTCCGCACGTCAGCGGGCCAGTGAGATCAGCGGCCAGGTGAGCGGGATGATTGAGCACTTGGGTCAGCAGCTGGCGGTCCTGGTTGAGGAACTGCGCACGGTGGGTGATCCCGAGGCGGCAGAAGCTCAAATTGAATCGGTAGCCAGCGAGGCGGCCGAGCAGGTCGCGGGCGCGAACGCGCGGGCAACCCGGGCCGAGCAGGCCCAGCGCCGGGCTGAGGCCGAGAAGGCTGAGGCCGACGCGGCAGCTGAAGAAGCAACGCGAACGAGTGAAGAACTTGCCCGGAATCTGTCAGGCATCCAGGAAGAGCTGGATGCGGCACGGGCCGAGGGGGAGCGGCTCACCAAGGAACTTGAGCAGGCCGATGCCTCGGCCGCTACCTATCGGGAGCAGGCGCAGGCCGAGAACGCCGGCCTGCGGACCGATCTTGAAAAGGTACGTGCGCAACTGACGCTGTCCGAACGCGAACGTGACGCAGCCGTTGAGCGGGCCGGGGCAGAGGAACGGGCCCGGGTGGCGGCCGAGCAGCGGACGGGAGTGGCGGAGAGCCGTGTTGAGGCTGAGGTGGCGCGTGCTGACCGAGAGGAGTCCGCGGCCGAAGAGGCGCGGGGGCAGTTGGAGGGTGTCCGTGCCGACCTTGAGGGCGCCCGCGAGGTGGTGTCGGATATGCGCAGCAACGTCGCGGCGCTGACTGCGGAGCGTGAAGCAGCCCGGGCAGACATCGAGCGTGAGCGCATCCATGGTGACCAGCGCGTCAAGGACCTCCACGAGACCTACAGCCGCCAAATCGACCAGCTGCGCGCCGAACTAACTCAGGTCCGCGACGCGAAGAATGCAGAACGCCGTCCGGGCGCCGATGGAGACCAATAGCGGGCCAGGGGAGGCCCTGTCGCCAACGATCATTCAGGTATGCCGGAACCTCCCGCGCCGGACGTGGCAAAGGCGTTGGCCAGTCGCGTTAGCCGCAAGTCCGGTTTGCGCTACCGCCAACGGTGGGACTCCAGCGCCCGCAGCAGCGGAGCGGGGCCACCCTTCAGGTGATCAACGGGACGCATTCCGGCAAGTGCCTTGGACGGGGTGATCATCCAGAGGGTGAAGTAGTTGTGCGGGATCTCCAGCTCCATGGCCCGACGGAAGAGTGCCGTGACGGTCGGGTGGAGCCGCCCGCCGGGGAGGAACTGGAAGCCCGGACAGAAGGTCCCGTCGTCAACGAAGACGCGGACCAGCTGGTGCATCACCGGTTCCGGGTCTTCCATCAATTCGGAGAGCCGGCGGTGCACCTGCGCGAGGGGCGGCAGCGTGAACTCGGTCCGGATCCCGGCCCAGGTCTGATCGCTGATCGTTTGAGGGGTCACCGGGGCCTAGTCGCTGATGCTTTCCAGCACCCACTGGGTGGAGAGCGGATGCCGGCGCAGCATGAACGTGCGCAACGCCGAGTTGGATCCCAGACGGACCTGTACCCTCCAATACTCGATGCTCACCAGGTCGCCGCTGCCGACGGCCGCGGTACGCCGGGTGTTCCACCAGGCGTCCCGGGTGAACCAGTGCACCGGGTCGGCGGCCACGGCCCAGATCCGGTCATCAAACCGGACGGCCAGGGGAGTGCCGGCCGGGGTGAACCGGACGTCGACGTCAACGTCCAGAGTTGTTTCGTTCGCTACTGCTGTCACGGGTTACGCGCTCTCCCAAGTTTCTGTTCATCATTTCTTCCCGGCGGGTTACCGCCGAACTCCATACCCAGGTCCGGCGGGTCATCGGCCCGTCGCACCACGTCACTTCGACGGCTTTCGCCGTCCAGGCGTACACCTCGCCGTCCACCAGCTCGGCGCAGTTCGGAAACCTGATCCACGCCTTCACCGGGATCCCGGGGAAGCCGTTTTTGGACGGGAAGTGCTCGAAATCGAGCTCTTCCACCGTCAGCCCAATCGGGGACGCCCGCCGCGCATACTGCGCCTGCAGCCTGCCCGCCTGTTCCGGTCCCATACCACCACTTTAGAATATATGTTCGAATCGACACACCGAGAAAAAGCGCAATCATGCCGAATTGCATCTGATGCATGATCACGCTGACTTAAGTATGGGTGGTGGCTGTGACAGCCTGCGATCCTCGCGGCGAGGACGGGTTGAACACCAGTGGGGACAGCCCGAGCTGCGCGGAGGGCTCCACCTGCCCCCCAATGGGCACAACCCGTGCGCAAAGCCCTAAGTTCCGCGTGGTTGCACACGCAGAAACCGGCAAATGAGGAAGCCTCTGCGCGAGTCCAGGACTCAAGCGCGGAGGCTCCCGGTTCTCCAAGCTGGGGGGACTGGAGAACCAAAAGTCATTCTATAGCCGGCACGATGCCCCCGCCGCCGGGAAACGCGACCTCCCGGTCACGGCCGGGGAGGGCGGCCCCGGGTCCTCCCGGCCTGCCATCCGGGAACTGCATCGTCCAGGAGCTTGCCCCTCACTGGGTCAAGGTCCCCGCGGCGCCGTTTGTACCGCTGGGCGTGGATCCAGACCCCGAGGTTGTGTTCACGCTCTGAGTCATAGTCGTGGTGGCGTGGCCAATCGTTTCCTTCCCGACGGAAAACCACGAGCTCGGCCAGGCGCTCGTGCCACCTGGCTTCGTCCGCCACTTCCCGGCGGTTCTCGGCCCACCCCGGCACCCGGGCAAGACCGCGGCCGTAGGCCGGGTCAAGGGTCCCTTCGGCTGCTTCGCGCCGGCGCCCGGACAGCCAGCGCGCCATTGACCGTTCGTCCCGGCCGGGCGCATGGCCTTCAGGGAGCCGGCCTTCGGCAGAGACCCAGGCGATGATCTCTTCCATCCGGGCAAGGTCCGTGGGGGAGGGGCCGGGCTTGGCAGCTGCGGTGGCGTGGTGTTCGGCCTCGAGTCCGGGATCCTGGCGGCGGGCGATGACCAGGTGGTACCCGACGACGGCGGGATGAACGCGCACGAGCTCAGCGATGCGTTTCCGGCTCAGCCCGAGCCGGTACATCAGCACCCATTCCGCGTCAGGAGCGCGCCGCAACCGCCTGTCCATAATGGACCCCATCCTGCCACGGCCTGCCCAGACAGTACGGGGGCACCAAGGACACTGCTCTCGGGCGTCCGCTGGCGCGGCCGGCTGTGGGGTCCAGTGCTGTCCGTCGCAGGGCTCCGGCCCGCCCTGGCCCGTCTCTACGTCTTCGACGTTTTCTGGTTGCTGTCCTTATGTTGTTACCGGGATCAGTTCCGCGGCCGTTGTAGGGTCGTGGCTACCCAGGGGAGGAGGGTATGGCTTTGGTTGCTGTGGTCCGCACGATTCACGTCGTGATGGCTCCGAAGGATTGGCCGCCCGCCACCCCGCGATGACCCGACCGCTGATTGAGAGACGCGACATGATCGCCGGATAAGGACACGACGGCGCGGTTATCTTCTGGGTTCATTCAACCGACAGACTGGAGGCTGTTTTGGTGCACCTGTGGGCCGGAATCGATGCCGGCAAAGCCCATCATCACTGCGTTGTGATCGACGCCGACGGAAACCGGCTGCTCTCCCAACGAGTCCCCAACGACGAACCGTCCCTACTCCAACTCCTCGCCGGCGTCCTGAAACTCGGCGACGGAGACGAAGTGGTCTGGGCGACGGACCTGAACCACGGCGGGCCCGCCCTGCTGATCGCCCTGCTCGTCGCCCATGGTCAGAACATCCTCTACATCCCCGGCCGGACGGTGCACCACGCCTCCAAGATTTACCGGGGCGAAGGGAAGACAGATGCCAAAGACGCTGCCGTCATCGCCGATCAGGCCCGGATGCGAACTGACCTGCAACCGTTGCGTGCAGGGGATGAGATCAGCACCGGGCTGCGGCTCCTGACCGCCCGGCGTGCCGATAAGTCCGCGGACAGGGTCAGGGCGATCAACCGTCTCCAGGCCCAACTGCTGGAGTACTTCCCCGCGCTGGAGCGGGCGTTTGATTACAGCCGTTCCAAAGCCGCACTATTGTTGCTGACCAAACACCGCACTCCGGACGGGATCCGCCGCGCCGGCCAAGCCAAGATCCACGCCTGGCTGAAGAAGCACGGCGCCCGGTCTTCGGCAGCAGTTGCCGCAGCCGCCGTAGAGGCGGCGAAATCCCAGCACACCACCGTCCCGGCCCAGCACATCGGGGAGACCATCGTCGCCGCACTTGCCCGGGAAATCTCCACCTTGAACGAGGAACTGGCCGAGATCGATGCGCTGATCAGCGAGAAAGTAGCCGAACACCAGCACACCGAGGTGCTGTTGAGCATGCCCGGGTTCGGCCCAGTCCTGGCCGCCGAGTTCCTTGGCGCCACCGGCGGTGACCTCACCGTCTTCCAGTCCGCCGACCGGTTCGCAGGCGTCGTCGGACTGGCACCGGCCCCCAGGGACTCGGGGAGAATCAGCGGCAATCACCACAGGCCCAGACGCTATGACCGACGGCTCCTCCGGGTCTTCTATCTCTCCGGGCTCTCCGCCCTGAAATCCTGTTCCTCCTCGCGCGGCTATTACGACCGCAAACGTGCGGAAGGGAAATCCCACATCCAGGCAATGCTGTCGCTTGCACGACGGCGGCTCAATGTCCTCTGGGCCATGCTCCGTGACGGCACTATGTACACTCCTGGTGCGGCGCAGACTTCCCCGCTGGCAGCCTGACGTATGGGCCATTCTTCATCACGCCTTGGATAGCCCTGAGGCAAAACGCAGCTACTGCGCGGCGAGAGGCTTGGATGGTGCTGCGCCGTTTTGGTTACGGCGCTGTAGTTGCTGAGGTGCGGTTGCTGGGACCCAGCGGTACAGTGTCGGCACTGAGACGCCGAGGCTGGTGGCTACTTCTTTGGGCGGAGTCCCCTGGCTGAGAAGTTTCCGGGCTGAGCGGATCTTGGCGTCAGTCATGATTCGTTTGCGGCCACCGATCCTGCCTTGTTCCCGGGCTGCCTGAAGTCCGGCCTGGGTGCGCTCGATCATGAGCTCACGCTCCATTTGCGCAAGCGATGCCATGACGTTGAAGAAGAAACGCCCCGATGCTGTCGTCGTATCGATTGAGTCGGTCAGGCTGACAAAGCCAATGCCCTGGTCTTTGAGGCCGCCGGCGAAGTCCAGCAAGTCCTTGACGCTCCGGCCCAGCCGGTCGAGCTTCCAGACAACGAGGGTGTCCCCGTCCCGTAGTTGGTCAAGTGCCTTGGCGAGTCCGGGACGCTTGGCTCGGGTGCCGCTGATGGTGTCTTCGTAAATGCGGTCGCAGCCGGCAGCGCGGAGCGCATCGCGTTGAAGGTCAAGGTTTTGATCCCGTGTCGAGACTCTGGCGTATCCGATGCGGTGCGCTGTCATTCGGGGCCTTCTATCTTCTCGAAACTCGATTCATGGTCCTCGGAGAACTGTACCGAAACGAGAACTATTTACGAGAAGCAGAAGGTCGAGAGGCATCGTTGAGAGCTCAGGGTGTCCCTCGCGTCCGCTTCTCGATTCGATGCCCTCTCGAAATCCTTCGTTTGTAAGAACAAAAGCACACGCCGAACCACTTCGGCTATGGAACAGGCGGCCAAGTGACCGTCTCGGGTTCAAGGTCTTGGGCTGTCGTGGGATGACTACTAACGTGCGGCATGATGAGGA
>CALMVY010000072.1 GCA_937873245.1 uncultured Arthrobacter sp.
GAGGGCCTGCGCGAACTGGTGGACTGGTGGCGGCCGCTGCGCGCTGAAATCGCGGACGCCAGGGTCGGCGGTGCGCGGTGACGGTCCACCAGGACCGGACCCTGAGCCGGATCAACGTCATGAAACCGTGGCTCGGGCCGGAGGAAGCCGAGGCGGTGGCCGAAGTGATCGCCTCCGGCTGGGTGGCGCAGGGACCCCGCGTGGCGCGCTTCGAAGAAGCCTTCGCTGCCGCGCAGCAGGCCGGCCATGCCGTCGCGGTCTCCAACTGCACCACGGCCCTGCACCTGGCGCTGAAAGTGGCCGGCATCGGACCCCGGGACGACGTCGTGGTGCCTTCCCTCTCCTTCATCGCCACCGCCAACGCCGTCACGTACGTGGGTGCCCGGCCGGTCTTCGCCGACGTCGAGGCGGAAACCGGGAACGTGTCGGTGCGGACACTCGCCGCCGCCCTGACGCCGGCCACCCGCGCCGTGATCGTGGTGGACCAGGGCGGCATGCCGGTGGACCTGGATCCGATCCGGGCCCTTTGCGACGGACTGGGCATCACCGTCATCGAGGACGCGGCCTGCGCCGCGGGCTCCACCTACCGGGGCCGGCCGGTCGGAGCGGGCGCCGAACTCGCGGCCTGGTCCTTCCATCCGCGCAAAATCCTCACCACCGGGGAAGGCGGGATGCTGACCAGCCGCAATGCCGCCTGGGCGGACCGTGCACGGAAGCTCCGCGAACACGCCATGAGCGTCTCGGCGAACGACCGGCACGCCTCAGTCCTGGCCCCGGCGGAGGAGTACGGGGAGATCGGATTCAACTACCGGATGACAGACATGCAGGCCGCCGTCGGGCTCGTGCAACTGGACCGGCTGGGTGAAGCGGTGTCCCGGCGCCGGGCAATCGCCGCCGCCTACCGGCAGGCGCTCGGCGGCGTGGAGGGCCTGCGGTTCAGCCAGGACCCGCTCTACGGCACCAGCAACTTCCAGTCCTTCTGGGTCGAAGTCCTGCCGGACTTCGCCCTCGGGCGGGAGGAACTGCTGGAATGCCTGGCGCAGGACGGGATTTCGGCCCGGCGCGGCATCATGGCCGCACACCGGCAACCCGCCTACGCCGGGCTGGACACCGGCGGGGCCGACCTGTCCGTGACGGAGCGGCTCACGGACCACACCGTCATTCTGCCGGTCTACCACCAGTTGACCCTGGACGAGCAGTCCCGGGTCATCCAATCGATTCTGAAGGCTGCGGGGAAAGCTGATGACTGAGCTGCTGCTGATCGGCGCCAGCGGCCTGGCCCGCGAGGTGCTGTCCTGTGTGCGCGAAAACGGCCAATTCGACGTCGTGGGCGTCCTCGACGACGACGAATCCAGGGTGGGGTCAACCCTGGATGGCGCCCCGATCCTTGGTCCCGCCAGCCATGCCCTGCGCTATCCGGAAGCGCGCGTCGTCATCTGCATCGGTGCGGGGCAGGGCCGCGAACGGGTTGTCGCCAGGCTCGCCGGCCTGGGTTTTCCGAGCTACCGCTTTGCGACGGTGGTCGAACCCTCGGTGCGGGTTCCGTACTGCTGCGACATCGGTCCCGGGAGCATCCTGCTGGGCAATGTCACGCTGACCACAGGGATCACGGTGGGGAGCCATGTTGTGATGATGCCCGGTGTGACGCTGACCCATGACGACGCCGTGGAGGACTTCGCCACCCTCGCTGCCGGCGTTTCGCTGGGCGGCGGTGTCAGGATCGGACGCGCGGCGTATCTGGGCATGAATGCGTCTGTGCGGGAAGGCACCAGGGTGGGGGCCGGAAGCAGGGTCGGCATGGGAGCCGCCGTTCTGGGCGACGTGCCCGACGGGGAGACCTGGGCCGGGGTCCCGGCACGGGTGCTCGAGCCCGCAACGGCCGCGGCCGGCGGCGCGCGATGACCCGGTCCCTGGATGTCAAAGTCCCCGTCCCGATGGTCGACCTGGGCGCCCAGCAGGACGAGATAGCGGACGAAGTCGAGGCGGGGCTGAAAGACGTCTTCACGCAGACCTCGTTCATCTCAGGCCCCGCCGTGGCCGAATTCGAACAGTCCTATGCCGGGTTCCTGGGCGCCCGGAACTGCGTGGGGGTGGCCAACGGAACCGATGCCCTGGAACTGGCACTGCGCGCTTGCGGGATCACAGCAGGCGGGGAAGTCATCCTCCCCGCCAACACGTTCATCGCCACCGCCGAGGCAGTGAGCCGGATCGGTGCGGTGCCGGTGCCCGTCGACGTCGACCCGGAACACCTGCTGATCGATCCCGGCCGGGTGGCTGCGGCCGTGACACCACGGACCCAGGCCATCATCCCCGTCCACCTGTTCGGCCAAACGGCTTTTGTTGAGCAGCTGGTGCCGATTGCGGCGTCCTGCGGCGCCGTCATTGTCGAAGATGCCGCCCAGTCCCAGGGCGCCACCCGCAACGGCCGCTTCGCCGGCACGCTGGGACAGGTGGCCGGCACCAGCTTCTATCCCGGCAAAAACCTCGGTGCCGCCGGGGACGCCGGAGCGGTGGTGACGGACGACGACACCATTGCCGCCCGGGTGCGGATGCTTGGCGCCCACGGCAGCGAACAGAAGTACCGGCACGACGCGGTCGGCATGAACTCACGCCTTGACACCATCCAGGCGGTGGTGCTCAACGCCAAGCTGCGCAGGCTGGCCGGCTGGAACGAACGACGGCGGCGGGCCGCCGACCGCTACCGGGAACTGCTGGCGGACCTGCCCGGCGTCGTCCTTCCCCGCAGCGCCGAAGGTAACAGCGACGTCTGGCATTTATACGTCATCCGCGTCGCAGAACGGGACCGCGTGCTGGCGGCCTTGAACGACGCGGGCATCGGCGCCGGCATCCACTACCCGGTTCCGGTGCACCTCAGCGGCGCCTACCGGGGACTGGGACATGGTCCCGGATCCTTCCCCGTCGCAGAGCAGGCTGCCGGCGCGATCTTGTCGCTGCCGATCTTCCCGCACATCACCGAAGCGCAACAGCAATATGTGGCAGACCAGCTGCGGGCAGCCCTGGGCCGGCCGTGAAAACCCGGACTCCATACCCGCGAATGAAGACCACACGATGACCCCGACGACACGCAGGGGGCTGCTCCTCACCGCCCTGGCCCTCTACCTGGTGGGCCTGGCGTTTGTCGGCGTCTGGCCGACGCCGGTGGACCGCCCCCTGGCGGGGCTCCTCAGGGATGTCATCGACGCTGTGCGGGGCCACCCCCTGACGGCCGGCATCACGTACATGCACGTCGAGGGGGCCGCCAACGTACTCCTCTTTGTTCCTTTTGGGGTCATAGTCGCCCTCATCCTGCCGACCCGCCGGTGGTGGCTGGCTGTGGTCGGCGGCGCGCTGACATCGGCCGCGATCGAAACCGTCCAGTACCTTGCGTTGAGCCAGCGCCAGGCCAGTCTCGGGGACATCATGAACAACACGCTGGGCGCCCTGCTGGGGGCGGCGGCAATCCGGATCATCCGGACACACCCGGCACGCGAAACGCCGCACCCTTCCATCGAACCCGGTAAGGAATCCGCCGCGGAGCCCGCCACAGATCCCGCTCTAAGGAGTAGTGCCATGCCAACCATCGCCGAAACCGCAGACGTGGCAGACGCCGCCGTCATTGGCGACGGAACACGGGTCTGGCACCTCGCGCAGATCCGCGAGGATGCCACGGTGGGCAGCAACTGCAATATCGGCCGCGGGGCCTACGTGGGCCCGGGGGCCGTCATCGGTTCGAACTGCAAGCTGCAGAATTACGCGCTGGTCTACGAACCTGCGCGCCTCGCTGACGGAGTCTTCGTCGGCCCCGCGGCGGTGCTCACCAACGACCTGCGCCCCCGGGCGGTGACTCCCGACGGAACGCTCAAGGGCTCCGAGGATTGGGACGCCGTGGGCGTGACGGTCGGCACGGGCGCTTCCATAGGCGCACGTGCCGTCTGCGTGGCCCCCGTATCCGTCGGCGCATGGGCCACGGTGGCCGCCGGCGCGGTTGTCACGAGAGACGTACCGGACTATGCCGTGGTTGTCGGCGTTCCGGCCCGGCAGGCGGGCTGGGTGGGCGAAGCCGGGCACCCGCTGAAACAGGACGGCTCCGGCCGCTGGCTGTGTCCCGTCACGGGCCGCCGGTACGTCGAGAACAACGGTCAATTAGCGCCCGCCGAGGCGGGTTGAGGGGGAAGTCATGGAGCAACCGGCCGGCAGCAAAGTGGTCCTGGGCGGGACACCCGTTGACCTGATGGATTCCGGGCCCGCCCTGGAGCTTATTCTGCGGCGCGCCGCCGTCGGCGCCCCCCGGCCACTTGCCGTGGCCTCGATCAACCTCGATCACCTCAGCCACTTCGGCGCGGGTGGCCGCTGGTCGGGAACCCTGCATGCCGATCCCGGCAGTGCCGTGGACTGGATCTGCCTGGTGGACGGCGCCCCTTTGGTGACCCAGTCGCAGCGGCTGACCGGACGCCGGTGGCCCCGTCTGGCCGGCAGCGACCTGGCCTCCCCGATCCTGGCCCGGGCCGAGGAACTCGGCCTGAAGGTTGGCTTCCTGGGCGGTTCGGAAAATAGCCAGCGGCTGCTCGCAGACAAGCTCGCCCGGGAACGCCCGCGGCTCCGGGTCGCGGGGATGTGGTCCCCGACCCGCAGCGAACTGGAATCGGTCCCCGACTCTGAGAGGATCGCCGGCAAGATCGACGGTTCCGGCACCCAGATCCTCTTTGTGGGGCTGGGAAAACCACGCCAGGAACTGTGGATAGACCGCTATGCCGCGCTCACCGGAGCAGCGGTCCTGCTGGCGTTCGGCGCTGCGGTGGACTTCCTGGCCGGCCGGGTGCAGCGCGCCCCCGAGTGGGTCAGCCGGCGCGGCCTCGAGTGGGGCTACCGCCTGGCCCTTGAGCCGAGACGGCTCGCCGGCCGGTACCTGCTGGCCGGACCGCCCGCCTATCTGCGGCTGAGAACCGGCTCCTACACCGTGCCCCCGAACCTGCCGGAGGCATCGTCCGGGTCAGCCCCCACACCCCGGACCCCCGGGCGGTTCACCGGACCGGACGGGCGGGCGGATGCCGCCGTCGTCGTCGTCACCCATAACAACGCCGGCGACATTGACGCCTTGCTGCGGGGCTTGCGGGCGGAGACGGCCGATCTGACGCTGCGCGTGCTGCTGGCCGACAACTCCTCCCGGGACGGCACCCTCGAGCTGGTTCGCGAGAGGCACCCGGACGTTATCGCCTTCGCAACCGGCGGCAACCTCGGGTACGCCGCCGGCATTAACGCAGCCCAGCAGAAAGCCGGCGACGCCGAGGCGATAGTGGTCCTCAACCCGGACCTCACGGTGGGCCGCGGCTGCCTGAAGGCGATGCTGCACCGCCTGCGCAGCTCGCACGCGGGCGCTGTGGTGCCCAGGATCCGGGCCGAGGACGGTGCCACCAGCCCCACACTGCACCGCGAACCGGGCATCAGCCGCGCGCTTGGCGACGCTCTCCTGGGACGGAGGGCGTCCGGCCGCCCCGGCTGGCTCGCGTCCACGGATTTCCACCCGGAAAGCTACGCCCACGCGCACATGGTCGACTGGGCCAGCGGCGCCGCGCTGATGGTGAGCCGCCGGCTGGCCGATGCTGTGGCCTGGGACGAGTCCTTCTTCCTCTACTCGGAGGAGACGGACTTCTTCCGCCGGCTGCGGATCTGCGGCGGGACGGTCTGGTACGAACCTTCCGCCAGCGTGACCCATGAGGGCGGCGGCTCCGGCGCGTCCCCCGGCCTGAACGCCCTGATGGCCGTGAACCGGATCCGCTACATCCGCAAATACCACTCCCCGGCGTACGCGGCGGCGTTCCAGGGGGCCGTGGCCCTCGCCGAGCTCATGCGGTGCTGGAAACGGGAGCGCAGGGGTGTACTGGGCGCGGTGCTCGATGAGGGGAGCTGGACTGCCCTGCCCGGCCCAAACCGGGACACTGCGGACAGCGCGGACTCCGGCGGGTTCCCGCAGGGTTCGGTGATAATTCCGGCGCACAACGAAGCCGCCGTGATCGCGCGGACGCTGGCGCCGCTGGCGCCGCTGGCCGCAACACGCCAGCTGGAGGTCATCGTGGCCTGCAACGGCTGTACAGACCGCACCGCCGCAATAGCGCGCGGATTCGACGGCGTCACCGTGCTGGAACTGGGGCAGTCGTCCAAGGCTGCCGCGCTCAATGCGGGGGACGCCGCCGCGTCACAGTGGCCGCGGCTCTACCTTGACGCGGATGTGCAGATCAGTCCGGACGCCGTGCGCGCCGTCTTCGCTGCCCTCGGATCCGGCCAGGTACTGGCCGCGCGCCCGGCGGCCCGCTTCGATCTGCAGGACGCCCACCCGCTGATCCGCTCCTACTACCGGACCAAACTCCGCCTTCCGTCCGCCCGCGGTGGTCTGTGGGGAGCCGGCGCGTACGGTCTCTCCCGGGAGGGCCGGCAGCGTTTCCAGCAGTTTCCCGGCCTGACGGCGGATGACCTGTTCGTGGACCGGCTCTTCGAACCCGCGGAAAAGGCCGTTCTGGACGTGGACCCCGTGGTCGTTCGGCCGCCCCGGACGCCCAAGGACCAGGTGGCCGTGCTGCACCGCGTGTATCGCGGAAACGCGCAGCAAAACAGCGGGCAGAGCGGGGGGCGCAGCACGGCCGGCCGCACGCTGGCCGAGGTAGCCCGCTCCGTTCGCGGTCCGCTGTCCGCCGCCCATGCTTTGGTGTACGTGGCCTTCGCCCTTGCGGGCCGCCGGGGCAGCGGGCGCCCGGGGGAATGGGAACGCGACACAAGCACCCGGCAGCCGGCTGGGGGCGGAACCCGGGACTGACCGGTAACCGTACGGACGTACGGGACTCTCAACGCGGGGAGGGTGCCCCGTCACCGCCCGGAGACGGGGCGGTGGGCGAGGATCTCGGCGAGCTCAGCGAGCCGGTGGGCCCGGGCGGATTCCGCCGGGGTAAACGGCTCGCCGGGGCGGCTGAACGTGATCGGACCATGCCAGGCAGTCGGGATTCTCAGCACACTGCCATCCGTTGCCGGCACCGGGCCGGCTTTGCCGGCGCCGGCCTGATGGCCCCCGATCGTTGCCTGGGCCACGGTGTCCGTCTCCGGCCTGGACTCGATCCGTGCGCGCAGCAGTTCAGCCACCGCAAGCGGCAACTCCTCGGGGTTGGCCGCGATCCTGGCCGCGAGGCTCAGCGCCCCGGTCTGCCCGTCGGCCATTGCCAGCGCCGTGGTGGGCCAGACATGCGGGTCGCTTCCGCCGCCGTCGCGCAGGGCTTTCAGCAGTTCCGCCTCTCGCAGGCCGCCGGGCGCGGACAGTACGAACTCGTCCAGCACGCCGCCGCGGACCGGGTGGACGTGGATGCTCAGGATGTTGGTGTCCAGCCGCGCCAGCGACTGTGTGAGTTTCTGCAGCGAACCGGGCCGGTCCTTCAGCACGGTGCGGGCCCGCCACAGGGCGGGGGCTGCGCCGAGCCTGCTGCGGTGCCGCAATGCGGGGGCATGCAGCCAGGTCCGCAGCATCCGGGTCGCGGAGGGTTCCGCCACCCAGATGACCAGGACGGTGGCGGTCAGCGTGAGGACGAGGACCTTGGCTACGAACGGCAGGGGCGTTCCCACCACCGCCGCGTGGACCAGGAGTTCGATGGGCAACATCACGGCGACGTTGGCCAGGGTCAGCCGGGCCTTGGTGGGTTCGGGCATCTGGCCGCAGACTTCGCAGCTCAGCTCGGAGGTGGTCGGGGCCTGTGATCGGCCGCGTTTCCGGCCGCGGGCTAAGGGCGTCATGGGTCCCATGATGTCCGCCCGCTGTTACGGGCCTATTGCGGGCCCGTGACGATTCCGTTCAGCTACCGGCTGCGCTCGCCGGCGGTCTCGACAGCGCGGCCGCCCGGCCGATCCGGGGCGGTGTGATCGCCCGTGCGTACATGCTCGGGGCCGGCGATCTGGGTCAGCAGGTCACGGATCTCGGCCAGCAGGGCCGTGTCGGCCGGGAGCGGCTTCTCCTCCGGCTCCGCAGTCGCGAGGCGCCTCTTGACCATGTGGTTGATCCGGTTCATCGGCGCCACGAAGATGAAGTAGACGACGGCGGCCGTGATCAGGAATGTGACGAACGCGGTGATGACCGCGCCGAAGTTGACGAAGGTCTTGTCGTTGCCGGGCCAGATCCGGAAGCCCAGGCCGTCGGTTTCAACTCCGCCGGCTGCCGCGATGATGGGGTTCACGATGTTCGACGTAAACGCGCTGACCAGGGCGGTGAATGCGGTGCCGACCACGACGGCGATGGACAGTTCGATTACGTTGCCGCGCAGGATAAAGTCCTTGAATCCTTTGAGCATGGGGTCCTCCGTGTGCCTTGAGATAACTCTGTGTGCCGTGCCCCGGTGCGCGGGGATCAACCGCTAGACGCTATCACTTCTCCGGCCTTGCCTCTCGTTTGTCTCGCTGCGGGGGCACGTTGCAGAGAGCGGATGAGGATGCCCGGTCCGCGCCCTTCCGGGCGTCAAATCGGGCGCTGGCAACCCGGCGGTGTGGCGGCGGCTCCGCGCACCCCACTGGCCGGCGACACGGGGTCCAAGTGCCCTGTCCCGGCGGATCCGCGCACGGAAGGCTAGTCTGGACACGACCGGGCAGCAGGGGCATGGGGGGATTGCTGGTGGAGGCAGTGCAGCTACAAACCAAGGACGTGCTGGACGTCAGCGGACTCGTGAAGCGTTACGGGGACCTGACCGCCGTCGACGGTGTTTCCTTCCACATC
>CALMVY010000073.1 GCA_937873245.1 uncultured Arthrobacter sp.
TACCGGGCGGAGAAGGAACGCGCTAGAGCTGCGGGATCCGGGCCTCGAGCGCGGCTGCGAGCGCTTCGCGCACCGGCGTCGGGGAAACGTCGAGTTCCCGGGCGGTTCCGTCGATGCTCACCGCGGCCCCGGGCTCAAGCCTCCCGTCCATCAGCGACGCCAGGAGTTCCTCGTACACGTGGTCGGCTAGGACCTGGCGGCTGACGGGACGGCCTGCGGGGCGGGTCTCAGTCCCGCTTCCGGACGAAGCTGGTTGCATGATCAAATCCTATAGGACCGGCCGCGGCGCAGGTTCTATTGAGCCCGGGCTCGGGACATGCCCATTCTTGGCACCCGCACCCACAGGACATGCCCATTCTTCGCGCCCAAACCCGCGGGACATGCTCATTCTTCGCGCCCGAACCCACAGGACATGTCCATTCTTAAACGCGAACAGTGGGCAGAATGGCATTCTGCCCACTGTTAGTGGCTGCCGCGGGACATGTCCAGGTGCGGGTGGCTGCCGCGGGACATGTCCAGCGGTGCGGGTGCTGTGCCCGCCGGCGGCGCTAGTTCTGGTACGCCGGGTAGTCCGTGTAGCCCTTGGCGTCGTCGGTGTAATACGTGGCCGGATCCGGCTCGTTGGTCGGGAGTCCGTCACGCCAGCGGCGCACGAGGTCCGGGTTGGCGATCGCCGGGCGGCCGACGACGACGGCGTCAGCGTGGCCATCCGCAACAATCGCCAGGGCCTCCTCGCGGGTGGTGATGACACCGAAGCCGGAGTTCAGCAGGAAGGTTCCGCCGAAGCGGGTGCGCAGATCCTGGACCAGTTCGCTCGTGGGGTCCTTGTGCAGCACGCTCAGGTAGGCGAGCTGCAGGGGCGCCAGGGCATCCACCAGGACCTTGTAGGTCTCGTTGACATCCGCGGCGTCGAGCTCAACCGCTCCCTGGACGTTGTGTTCCGGCGAGATCCTGATGCCAACCCGGTCAGCGCCGACGGCATCCGCCACGGCCTGTGCCACTTCAATAACGAAGCGTGCCCGGTTCGCAGGCGAGCCACCGTAGGCGTCGTCGCGCTGGTTGGAGGACGGCGCCAGGAATTCGTGCAGCAAATAGCCGTTGGCGGAGTGCAGCTCGACGCCGTCGAACCCTGCACCGATCGCGTTGAGGGATGCCGTCACGAATTCCTGCACGATGCCCGGAAGCTCAGTGGTGGACAGGGCGCGGGGCACGGGGAAAGGCTTCTTGCCCTCGTAGGTGCGGGTCTGGCCCTCGATCGCGATGGCGCTGGGCGCGACCACTTCGTGGCCGCCGTTGGTGTCTTCATGCGTGACGCGTCCGGCGTGCATGACCTGGGCGAAGATGCGGCCGCCCTCGGCGTGCACAGCGGACGTGACGTTGGCCCAGCCCTTGAGCTGTTCCTCGGTCACCAGGCCAGGCTGGCCCGGGAATCCCTGCCCGGCGCGGCTGGGGTACGTGCCCTCGCTGACGATCAGACCGAGCGACGCGCGCTGCCTGTAGTGCTCGACCACGAGAGGGCCAGGGATGCCCTCCCTGCCGGAGCGGACGCGGGTCAGCGGCGCCATCACGAGCCGGTTGGGCAGTTCGAGCTCGCCGAGGGTCATCGGAGAAAACAGCATGCAGTTCCTTTCACAAGACATTGAGGTCTGTATGCGGCAACTGCACGGCGCCTGCAACTATTCCATGTGCGACCCGGATCACTACGGATGGACGATGATCTTCACCGCTGTGTCGTTGTGGTTGATCAGCGTGTCGAAGCCCTTGTCCACCAGGTCGTCCAGGGCGATTCTTCCCGTAATGAAGGGTTTCAGATCAACCTTCCCGTCCTGGACGAGCTTGATCGCCGCCGCGTGATCGCCGCAGTACGCGATGGTGCCGCGCAAATCGATTTCCTTCAGGACCACTTTCTGCATGTCGACGGTGGCCGGATGCCCCCAAATGGATACGTTGACGACGACGCCGGCCGGCTTGACGACGTCGAGCATAGTGTCCAGCACGGCATTCACGCCGGCACATTCGAAGGCTGCATCGGCCCCCGCTCCCCCGGTCAGGTCCAGCACCCGCGCCTTGACGTCGTCGGAGCTGGGATCCAGGACATGGTCCGCGACTCCCGAGGAGATCGCCTTGTCCTTCCGGGCTGCCGACAGCTCGGTGACGATGGTGGTGACGCCGAGGCCCTTGAGGACCGCTGCTGTCAGGAGCCCGATGGGGCCGGCACCGCCGACGACGGCGACGTCCCCGGCTTTGACGTCGCTGCGGCCGACGGCGTGATAGGCCACCGCGAGGGGTTCGATGAGGGCGGCTTCGTCCAGCGGGATGTCGCCGACGGGGTGGACCCAGCGGGTGTCGACGACGACCGTCTCACTCAGGCCCCCGCCGCCGCCCGCCAGGCCGATGAAGCCCAGCTTGGTGCACAGGTTGTAGTGACCGCTCAGGCACGGGCCGCATTCGTTGCAGACAATATAGGGTTCCACCACCACGCTGTCCCCGACGGCGAGCCCGGTCACGCCCTCGCCCAGTTCCTCGATCGTGCCGGAAAATTCGTGCCCCAGGGTCACCGGGGCGGCTTCATGGGAAAGCACGTGGGGGCTTCCGGGCGGCGGGGTGAAGATAGGGCCTTCGAGGAATTCGTGGAGGTCCGTGCCGCAAATCCCGCACCAGGCGACAGCGATCTTCACCGCCCCCGGGCGCAGTTCCGGCACCGGCACATCTTCGATCCGGAGATCCTCACGGGCGTGGAATCGTGCTGCTTTCATGGTGTTTTCCTTCGCTGTGCGGGCCGTGGACGCGTCGGTCGGGCGCATCCACGGCATGTCGTTGGACTGTCAGAAAACTGGCCGCCACCCCTCAGTGTGGTTCCCGGTGCTGTGCTTGTCACTGCCTTTCCGGTCGCCTGCCGGGCCGTCAGGATCCACGTTGCCAGGGGCGACTGCTGAATGCTAGGGAGCAGGAGGCGCGACGCCGGGGCAACCTTGGCCTTGCGGGTTGCGGAGGCAGTCGTCAGCGTAGTTCCGGGTGATGGATCGCCAGACGCTCACGGTCTGTGGCGGCGAACTGAATTGCCCCTGGCCGGGGATGGGCAACGGCGGGCCGCCATTGACCGAGTAGGTCCCCTGGAAGTGGGTGGTCAGCACCACGGGGAAATCGCCGGTCTGGGTATAGACGTGGCTGGTGGGAGTCTTTTCGCCCCAGCGCTCCTGCGGGAGCGGTCCGCCTGCGGCAGTCTGGGGCCCAAGCGAGGTCCCGTCGCCGTAGCTCCAGGTGTACTGGACGGGTTTGGCGACGACATGGACTTTCTGGGCCAGGATGGTGACGTCGAATTGTTGTTCCGCCGCGTCTGCGTAGAAGTTCGTCTCCGCGCCTCTGAGCGTGTGCGGGCTCGGTTGGGCCGTGACAGATCCCGCGGCGATCGGCAGCCGCTGGAACTCCGTTTGGATCATGGCAGCAATTCTGGGAAGCAAGTCCTCCGGTCTCGGGTCGAAGAGACACGTGGGTCCGGAGTGAAACGTCCATGTTGGATTCGGCACTCCCGCCGGCGCTTTCAGCCAAACGACAGGAATTCCGTCCTTTCCGTCGGGGCCATTCTTACAATCCACGAGGACGGCAAGACAGTCCGTGTCAAAGTCGCCGCCGCCCAAGTGGCACTGCAGTTCATACTTGTATTGGTTGGGGTCGGCATACGTGGCTCCCGGTTGAAGCGCCACAAATTTCCCAGTCGCGGGATCCAGCCTCCAGCCTCCGATGTCAACGCCCTGATTGCCAAAGCCGGCGTCAATTCCATCGTCCTGCGCGAGCGCAACCCGGGAGGAAAGCAACGATCCGACAAGAATGCATGCAACGCCGATTGAGCATAGGATGCGACGCCGACGAGGCGAACTCGGTTCTCTCATCGGATTGGGTGTAGACCGGCAAGCTGCCACTCACCAGTTTTGTAAGTCACGAGCATGACGTTTCCGGTGTCGGACGGTTGGGTTGGTTCACGAAATTCAGTTCCGCCCGGTGCAAAGTAGGTGATCGTCCCTTGCTGCACTTGCACGACGACCTGATATTGGCCGTCCGCGTCAGATTCAAAAGTTGTACTGATCGATGGAGTTTCAATGCGGCCACCGGCCAGCCATCGATCGTTCGCATAGTTCTTAGCCAGTGAGTTGGTTATGTTGGCACAGAACCCGCAGGAGGGAGCTGTGACAGATTCCAATCCTGACGAATTCCCCGTTTCATAGGCGAAGTTTAACTGCGCAAACCAGTACCGCGCGAACGCCTCTAACCCTTCCTTCGTCTCCGCCTTCGCAGCTTCCGGCAGCACCGGCACTGGCACGTTTTGCGCCCGGCCCGAGGCATCCGCCGGTTTGTAGCTTGCCGTCGGCGTCGGGGTGGCCGTGGGAGTCGGTGAGGCAGCCGGGCTCGAAGCCGCAGGAGCCGCTGTTGCGCCTGGTGTTGTTCCTCCGCCGGTGCAGGCCGTGACCGGCAACAGGGTGAGCACAGCCAGGACGGCGCAGATGCGTCCGCGGCGGCCGAAAGATGAAGTGCGCGATGTCATGGTCAGCTATTCCCCCCGATAGAAAATCAAGACGCCTGAAGCCAAACAATGCTTAAGGGTAACCGACGTCACATTTTGGGGTTGGAAGTTATCCACAGGCGCTTGACTGGCTACGCCTCACGCGGATTTTCCCGCCTAAGCCTCTGGCGCTTTTCTACACCGCCCAGAACAATGAACCCATGATGTTCGAACATGCAGACGACACCCCCGTCCTCGTACTCGATAACGACCAGTGCTGGAAGCTGATTGAGGGCACCAAGCACGGCAGGCTCGTGGTCGTCGTGGGCGGCGAACCCGATATCTTCCCGGTGAACTACGCCGTGAGCGGCCGGAAGCTCTACCTCCGGACGGCTCCCGGCAACAAACTCGCTGAACTGACCATCAACGCAAAGGTATTGTTCGAAACGGACGGCATCCTCGCTGATGAGGCCTGGTCGATTGTCCTTCGCGGCACGGCCCGGGTGCTGGACCAGTCCGCCGACATCGCCGAGGCAGAGGCGTTGGGGCTCAAGCCGTGGGTGCCCACCCTGAAGGATTTCTACGTTGAGATCGAGCCCACCACGGTCAGCGGGCGCCACTTCCAGTTCGGCGAGCATCCGGAGCGGGAGATCTAACAGCCGTTCGACGGCGGCAACGCCGCCAGTCCGACCGACCTGCCGCCCGACCGGCCACCGCCGCCTAGACTTAATTCATGGCGGACAAGCTGACACCAGAACGGCGCAGCTGGAACATGTCCCGCATCCGCGGGAAGAACACCAAGCCTGAAATGCTGGTCCGGAAGTTGCTGCACGCCAAGGGCTACCGCTACCGGCTGCACGGCACCACCCGCGGAGGACGCCTCCCCGGCAACCCGGATCTGGTCTTCGCCGGCCGCCACAAAGTCATCTTCGTCAACGGCTGCTTCTGGCATTTCCACGACTGCCGGGTGGGGCAGCACGCGCCCAAGGCCAACGCCGAGTTTTGGGAAACCAAACGCACCCGGACGCGAAACCGGGATGCACTGCAGCGCCATCAGCTCGAGAGCCTGGGTTGGGAAGTCCTCACCGTCTGGGAGTGCGGACTCAAGGATCTATCCGCGCTGGAAAAGCAACTGGACGAGTTCCTGCTGGCCAGCAACCCACACCCCGCAGCCGCCGAAAACCGCCAGGAGAACAGCTCGTCGTAGCTGAGAGCGACATAAGAATCTCTTTGCGTCCATACAAGACAGACCGTTCCGCCTCGGGTAATATCCGAATCTGGGGACAAGGACTCTATCGGGTCCGCATTTACTCGTACTTCTACTCCACGGGAGAGCGCCAGATGCCGCACTTGCTGAGGTCCACCACGTCGCCGAGGACTACCGCCCGGCCGTCGAAGTCATCCCCCGACTTTCGGCCACAGGAATACCGGCATTCCCCCGAGATCGATCCGGATCTCGAACCCCTGCGCCGGCAGGTATCCGCGATCATTGATGCGATTCTCTCCGACACCAAGCCCGAAGAAGCGCACGTGCGGGAGAAACTCCGTTGGCATCTCGCCAACAACCCCGGCCAGCCGGAAAAGGCCCTCCTGAACCACCTGTTGTCTGTTTCCGTGGAGCAGGAAGCCAGCTAGCGGCACTTGCGACGAAGTACGTCAGCGGCTGATGGTCGCCTGGCGCACCACTTCGCCCCAGGACTGCTGTGCGAGGTCCGCCACGGCTGCCAGGATCTCCGACGGCGGCCGCGACAGGTCCAGTGGAAACTCCACCACGTCGATGTCAGTGTTGAGGATCCGCCGCAGCTTGATCTCGCCCGCGCCCGGATACACCAGCCAGGCCGTCGGCACGCGCAGGGACGTGCAGTACGCCAGCATCCGGTAGTGGTCGCCCGACAGTGACGCACCGGCATCGGCCGCGGCCTGGTACTTGGCGTCGTAGACCATCACCGGCCGCCCTCCCAGCAGGTGGACGGCGCCGGGCTGAACCACAATCCGGTCTGAATCGCGCACGGCCTCATTGAGCAGGGCGTTGTATCGCAGCCGCATCTCCCCCGGATATGCCGCCATGGCCTCGCGGAGCGCGGTGCCGACAAAGTCCTCGAAGACCACGGACATGTCCACCACAAACGACGCCGACTGCTGCGTGCCGTCGCCGGCTTCCGCCGAAGCGTGGCGCAGGATCACCTCGGCGAGCCGCAGCGCAGACTGGTACCGGGTGTTCATCCGGCTGGCCCGCCACACCGGCAAGGGCGCGCCGGACTGCAGCCGGGTCACGGCGGCGAGCTTGCCCTTGAGCTGGCGGAGCCGGCTCAGCACCTCCGGCCGCACACCCGGGACCTGCGACATCCGTTCCAGCGCCGCCCGCAGGATACGGTTCTCCGCAATGTCCTCGGTGAACTCGTCGTAGGAAACTTCGAGCGGCACCAGCATCCCGGGCCGGCGCGAAATCTGGTCCGAAATGCGGATCCGGCCCTTGACCGTCCGCAACGATTCGTCCACGTTCAGGTAGCCCTGCAGCACGCCGCGGCTCAGCGCACGGTCCGCGAGCTGTGCCAGCGACTCCGCCAGTGCGCTCCACAGATCCGCCTCCTCGACGGCGGCAACCGAATCCTCCCGGAAGCCCTGGTCCCCGGCGTAGCCGAGCAGGAACAGGAGCCGGTCCAGCCCGAGCCGTTCCTTGGGCCGCACTTCGAGCTGCACCGTCGGCGTCCGCACCGAACCGACCTTCCCCACCGGCTCGATCCGGTACAGGCCCATGCCCATGGGAGAGGCCTTGGCCAGGCCGCTGCCGTTGACGTAGGCCGCGGTGTCCGGGTCCAGCCGGTCGACGACCCCGCCGGAAAGCTCGTCGAGGACGATCCGGCGGACCGGCTGTGACCCCGGCGCGACGGGGCCGGCCGGCTTGGGCTGGCTAGACGCGCGCAAGGCGGTCAAGCAGCCGGTCCAGCCCGAACCGCTCCTCCAGCTGGGCCCGGTTCAGCTGGCCGTGGTAGTGCTCCTCCAGCAGCGGCATCAGCTCGTACTTCCAAATCCGGCGCAGGCCCTTGGGTGTCTGGGCGGACTTCTTCATGAAGTAGGACGGGCCGATCATGAGGTCCCGGTCCCACTCATCGATGGCATCGTTCAGCGCGTCCATCAGCAGGGCCGGCGTCGTATCCAGGTCGCGGGCCTGCAGATACCGCAGCAGCGAGCCCTTCACCGGCTCCGTCTTGGGGTGCAGCTCAATGAAGGAGAAGCGGCGGCGGATGGCGGCATCCATCATCGCAATGGAGCGGTCTGCGGTGTTCATGGTGCCGATGATGTAGAGGTTGTCCGGCAGCGTGAAAGGCTCGTTGGGGCTGTACTGCAGGTAGATCCGGTCGTCACGGTATTCGAGCAGGAAGTACAGCTCGCCGAACACCTTCGCGAGGTTCGCCCGGTTCATCTCATCGATGATCAGGAAGTACGGCTTGCTCTCGTTCCCGGGCTTGGCCGCCTCTTCCGCGATCCGGCGCAGCGGCCCGGCGACGAGTTTGAAGGACACCTGCCCTTCCTCGGTCTTGTCCGGCCGGAAGCCCTCGAAGAAGTCCTCGTAGGCGTACGAGGGGTGGAACTGCACCAGCTTGACGCGCTCGTCGGTGGTGTCGCCGGCCAGCTGGGCGGCCAGGTGCTTGGCCAGATACGTCTTGCCGGTGCCGGGCGGGCCGTACAGCACCAGCTGGCGGTTCTCCTCCAGCAGTTCGGCGATCTCCTGCAGCGGGTCCAGGTCCATGTGCAGCGACGCGGCGAACTCCGGCGTCAGCGGGCGGAACCCTTCACAGGCAGGTTCGACGACGGCGGCCGGCTCGGTGCCGTCGCCGGGCTCGGCTTCCGCTTCGGCGGGCAGCAGTGCTTCGAGTGCCTGGATGACGCGGGTGATGTCCACGACGATGCCGGAAGTGGCCAGCTGCCGCTGCACGTGGCGGGGCAGTTCGGTCATGTCGTGGGTCTCGTCGAACCAGCGGACCTTGCGGCGCAGCCGGCGGTTGTCCTCGTGGTGCTCGGGCTCACCGAGGACCACACCGACCCGGACGGTGCCGGAGCTCTGGTACAGGGTCAGGTCGCCGGGCTTCATCACGGTCAGGAAGGCAAAGACCGCGGTCTTGGTGTCCTCGCGTTCCACGTAGCCGAGATGCTTGTAGTCCTCGTCCACGGCGTGCTGGACCAGCCCGGCGGTGACGCCGGGGTCCAGCAGGCGGAGGTGCTCGACGTCGAGCGTCACCGATTCCTCGGCCTGCCAGGTGCCGAGCAGTTCGGCGTTGTCGTGGTGGGTGCGCAGCAGCCAGGCGCGCCGGCCGGGGTCTCCCACTTTCCGCCACTGGCTGACCAGCTGGCGGGAGTACCAGTCGATCCTTTGGCCGGCCTGCTCGTCAAGGTGGAGCCGGATGCGGTGGATGTCCGCGGAGATCTCCTCGTCAGTGTCGCCCTTTGCCCCGCCCACGAGGGACGCAAAGGCGTCGCGGATCTCCTGGCGCTCGACGTCGGCAACGACCGGCTCGAAGTAGCTGGGCCAGACCAGGAATTCGATGCTGCGGCGGATGGCCGGCTGGTCGTCGGGCGTGCCGGCCACCAGCTGGTGGAATGCCAGCGGATCCTTGACGGCCGCCGCGACGGCGCCTGCCGGACGCTGGGCGACGTGCTGCACGAACCGGCACAGCCATTTCAGGTGGTCCCAGATGGTCCAGTTGAACTCCGCGGTGCGGTCACGGATGACGCCGTGATCGGTCATACCCGCGTACAGCTCGTCCGGCAGTTCCAGCGGCGGCTCGAGCCAGGACGCGGCCTCCGCCACCCTCGCGCGTTTGACCTTGAGGGATTTCACCTCGTGGGCCAGGGGCAGGGACTGCAGGAAGAGCAGCTCCACGGCCAGCTGCTTGGCGCCCCGGGAGGCATCCTGGAGATTCTGCCGCAGGTTGGTCATCATGGGAGCTTTGGGGTCCGGAACCCCGCGTTCGAGGCGGTCGAGAAGCTCCGCTGCGGCCTGCACCGACCACGTTTTGGTGCGTCCGTCCAGGGCGGACGGTTTACCGTGCAGCCCCGGCCCCAAAACAAACCACGCCGCGTCTTCGATCTCTTTGGAGATGCCGAGGGCGCGGTGCATGGCAGGCTTTTTGGATGGGGTCATGCTTTCAATTTACAGGGTTAAGCTGAACGCCCGCATCATGGGGCGCCCCGAAGTTACCGAACGGTAGCGCTGCTGCTATTTGACGGCAGGATGCCGCTTGACGCCAAAGGTGAAGTAGGTGCCCGGGCCGACGAAGTTGACCAGGGTCGCCACCCGCCACATCGCTTTGCTGCCGCGGATCTGGTCCGCCGGGCGCCGGGTGATGTCCGTCTGGGCCGCGACCAGCAGCGAGAGTTGGACGACGGCGGCGGAGATGGTTCCGAACTTCGCCGTCGGCGAGAGGTCCTTCCATGCCTTCTTCCGGGCGTACTTTTTGCGCTTGTTCGCCATCATCTGTGCTCGTTTGTTCACCATGATCTGTTCTCCTTGGCTCCCGGGCGGAGTGCCCGCAGGCTGTTTATTCTAGGGACGATCGGCAGGGCGAGGTAGAGGCTATGGGACCGGTTTGGCTCAACCCCCTTCGGGACCGGAGCGATCCGGCGTGAACCGGGCGAGCTTCCCTTTCTGTTCCGGCGTCAGCCTGAGCACCCGGCCGGTGGCCTCGTCCACGAACGCCAGATGGCTCGTGGCCCGGACGCAGTCCTCGCGGGTGACGGGATCCTGGACGAGATAGTGGATGTCGAAGCTGGCGCCTTTCACTGCGCCGATCCACAGCTGGACCAGTGCCGGCACGTTGCGGTACTCGAGGGTCCGCACGTAGCGGACCTTGTGCTCCACGATCAGCGCAAGCGTCCCCTCCGGGACCTCGTTGAAGAGAGGAACCGGGGGTTCGATGCCCGGCAGCCCGGAGCCCCGGGGCGGGCCGAAGGCAGCGATCCGGGCTTCCTCGAGGATCCGGACGATCTGGACGTTGTTGATGTGGCCGTAGGCGTCCATGTCGCCCCAGCGCATCGGGATCTGCACCTCGATGCGCCGGGCCTGAGCGGACACTGACTCTGCGGGCTCGGCCGCACCGCCGGCGGCGCTCAACTGTGCACCGCCGTCGCGTCGTCAGCCGTGTTTTCCGAAAAGGCCGTCTCTGCGTCCTCGCCGGCGAACTGGGACATGTACAGGCGGTAGTAGGCCCCCTTCAGGTCCAGCAGCCGGGCGTGGGCACCCTGCTCCACGATCCGGCCGGCCTCCATCACCAGAATGGTGTCGGCGTCGCGGATGGTGGAGAGGCGGTGGGCGATCACGAAGCTTGTGCGGTCGGTCCGCAGGGCGGCCATGGCCTTCTGCACCAGCACTTCGGTGCGGGTGTCCACCGAGCTGGTGGCCTCGTCCAGGATCAGGAGCGAAGGATTGGCCACGAAGGCCCGGGCGATGGTGATCAGCTGCTTCTCGCCGGCGCTGACGTTGTTGCCTTCCTCGTCGATGACGGTGTTGTAACCGTCCGGAAGGGCCCGGACGAAGCGGTCCACAAAGGTGGCTTTCGCCGCCTCCATCACCTGTTCCTCGGTGGCGTCCAGCTTGCCGTAGCGGATGTTGTCGTAGATGGACCCGCCGAAGAGCCAGGCATCCTGCAGCACCATGCCCACCTTGGCGCGCAGTTCCGCACGGCTCAAATGGGTGATGTCGACACCGTCCAGGGTGATGCTGCCGCCCTGGAGCTCGTAGAAGCGCATCACGAGATTCACCAGGGTGGTCTTTCCGGCACCGGTAGGGCCGACGATCGCCACCGTGTTCCCGGGCTCCGCGGTGAAGGACAGGTCCTCGATCAGCGGCTTGTCCGGGGTGTAGCTGAAGGTGACATCGCGGAACTCGACGTGGCCGTCGGTCTTGGCCGGCAGCTGCTCGGTGGCGGTCTCGACGTCCTGTTCCTCGGCGTCGAGGAATTCAAAGACCCGCTCCGCGGAGGCGACGCCGGACTGGAGCATGTTGGCCATGCCCGCCATCTGGCCCAGCGGCTGGGTGAACTCGCGCGAGTACTGGATGAACGCGGTGGCGTCGCCCAGGCTCATCCCGCCGGAAGCGACGCGGAGGCCGCCGACGACGGCGATTCCGACGTAGCTGAGGTAGGACACGAACTGCATGACCGGCATGATCATGCCGGAGACGAACTGGGCCCCGAAGCTGGCCTGGTAAAGGGCCTCGTTCCGCTCGTCGAAGCGGTCCAGCATGTCGGCGTCGCGGCCGAAGACCCGGACGAGGTCGTGGCCGGAGAAGGACTCCTCGATCTGGCCGTTCAGCTCGCCTGTCTTCTTCCACTGGGCGGCGAAGAGTTTCTGGCTGCGGGAACCGATGATGCCGGCGGCGACAGCCGAGAGCGGCAGCGCCACCAGGGCGATCAGTGCCAGCTGCCAGGACACGATGAACATCATGATGACGATGCCGATCACCGTCAGCGCCGAGTTCACCAACTGCGCAAACGCCTGCTGCAGCGCCTGCTGGATGTTGTCCACGTCGTTCGTGACGCGGGAGAGGACGTCGCCGCGCTGCCGGGTGTCGAAATAGTTCAGCGGGAGCCTGTTGAGCTTCTTCTCCGTGTCGTCGCGCAACTGGCGGACCACCCGCATGACCAGGATGTTCAGGACGTAGCCCTGCAGCCAGAGGAAGATGTTGGCGACGAAGTACATCAGCAGAACCACGCTGATCAGGAACGCGAGCTCCTGGAAATCGATGCCGACGCCGGGGATCACGTCCATCTTGGAGAGCATGTCCGCGAAGTTGTCCTGGCCCTGGGCGCGCAGCCCCTCGACGAACTGCTCCTTGGAGCCGCCGGCCGGCAGCTGCTTGCCGATGACTCCGCTGAAGATCACGTCCATCGCCTGGCCAAGGATCCGGGGCGCCACAACGTTGAGGACGACGGCGGCCGTCACCATCGCCAGCACGGCGATGATGCCGGCCCGCTCCGGCTTCAGCAGGCCCATCAGCCGCTTCGCGGAGGGCCAGAAGTGCTGGGCCTTCTTGGCCGGAATGTCGCCGAACATGCCGCCGTCGGCTTCGCCGGGCCGGTATTCCTCCTCGTAGAAATCGTCGTCCGGCTCCGCGCCGGGAACCTGCGACTCGGACAGCTGGGAGTCGGGGGTCGCCGCGTCGGGCGTCGGAGAGGCCTGCCCTGTGGACTCCGACTTCCGGGAGTTTGGCGAGACGTTCTCTTTGGTGCTCATGCCACGGCCTCCGCGGTCAGCTGGGATTCGACAATTTCCTGGTAGGTGCTGGAGCTCTCCAGCAGTTCTTCGTGCGTGCCGCGGTCCACGATCTGCCCGTTGTCGAGCACCAGGATCTGGTCGGCGTCGGCGATAGTGGAGACGCGCTGGCCGACAATGATGACGGTGGCGTCGGCGGTCTTCGCCTTGAGCGCCCGGCGGAGCCTGGCGTCAGTGGCGACGTCGAGGGCGGAGAAGGAGTCGTCGAACAGGAAGACTTTCGGCTCGGTGACGAGGGCTCGGGCGATGCAGAGCCGCTGGCGCTGGCCGCCCGAGACGTTGGTGCCGCCCTGGGCGATCCGTGAGCCGAGTCCGTTCTTCTTCTCGCGCACAAAGTCCGCAGCCTGGGCCACGGTCAGCGCGTCCCAGAGTTCCTCGTCCGTGGCGTCGGGCTTGCCGAAGCGCAGGTTGTGCTCGATGGTCCCCGAGAACAGGTAGGGCCGCTGCGGCACCATGGCGACGCGCTGCGTGATTTCCGCCCGGTCCAGCTGGGTGACCGGGACGCCGTCGAGCAGCACCTCCCCCGAGGCGGCGTCGTAGAGCCGGGGCAGCAGGGCCAGCAGGCTGGACTTGCCGGCGCCGGTGGAGCCGATGATCGCCACAGTCTGGCCGGGCTCGGCGGTGAAGCTGATGTCGCTCAGCACCGGCGCTTCGGCGCCGGGGTAGGCGAAGGAGACGTTCCGGAATTCGACGCGGCCGGCCTTCTCAGCCGGCGCCACGGGGGTGAGCGCCTCGTGGATGGAGGGTTCGACGTCGAGCACCTCGCCGATGCGGTCCGCGCAGACCGAGGCGCGCGGAATCATCATGGCCATGAAGGTACCCATCATGACCGCCATCAGGATCTGCAGCAGGTACTGCAGGAAGGCCGTGAGCGCGCCGACCTGCATTTCGCCGGCGTCGACCCGCTGGCCGCCGAACCACAGCACGGCGGCGGTGGAGATGTGCAGGATCATGCCGATGGCCGGGAACATCAGCACAAAGAGCGCGCCGATTTTCAGTGAGACGTCGGTCAGTTCCTTGTTGGCCGCGCCGAACCGCTCGGCTTCGTGGGGTTCGCGGACGAAGGCACGCACGACGCGGATGCCGATGATCTGCTCGCGCAGGATGCCGTTGATCCGGTCGATCTTGACCTGCATGGACCGGAAGAGCGGCATCAGGCGGACCACGAGATAGCCCACCACCACGATGAGCACCGGAACGGAGACCCATACCAGCCAGGACAGGTTGAGGTCCTCGCGGAGGGCCATAATGATGCCGCCGATGCACATGATGGGAGTGGCCACCATGAAGTTCAGGCCCATCAGCATGAGCATCTGCACCTGCTGGACGTCGTTGGTGCCGCGCGTGATCAGGGTGGGGGCGCCGAAAACGTTGACGTCCTTTGCGGAGAAGCTCGTGACCTGGCGGAACACGCCGCGGCGCAGGTCGCGGCCGAAGGCCATGGCGGCCTTGGACCCGAAGTACACCCCGGCGATCGCGGTGGCCACCTGGATCAGCGCGACGCCGAGCATCACCCCGCCGGTGCGCCAGATGTAGTCCGTGTCGCCGCGGGAGACGCCCTCGTCAATGATCTGGGCGTTCAGGCTGGGCAGGTACAGCGCCGCGATGGTGGAGGCGAGCTGGAAGAAAATGACTGCCCAGATGTACGGCAGATACGGCTTCGAATAACGCCGTATGAGAGTGACAAGCATGCCCACGAGTCCTTAGGGAAAACCGAATAAATGAGGCTGAAGAAGATTCTGGCGCGGGAACATCTACCGGATGCTCCTATTACTAGCAAAGGGGGCCGACAGCCATAGCCATCCAACTCTACGAAACGACCGGCCCGCGGGAAACATCGGCGATAGAAAATCATCCAAACGGCGTACATTTCGGCCTCCCCTACTCCCGTGGCGCCGTTGCCGGCCCGGTTGCCGCCGGCAACGACACTGTTGGCGTGCCGCCGTTCCGCTCACTCCCCCACTCAGTCGCCCCGGCGCTGGCTTTCGCGCTGCCGGCTGAGCACGTCAACGAATTCCCGGTCGAGGTCGACGATTCCGGTCCCGGCCATGGGACCAGCGGACGCAGCCGAGGCGGGCGCCGCCGATTCAACCGCCGTCGCGGCGGACGGCGCGGGGCTGACGATGTCCACGGTGCGCCGCAGCGGCTCTTCCTTGATGAAGAGGATCGCCACCAGGGCGACCAGACCGATGATCGCGGAGACCATAAAGATCTGGGCCGTGGCGTCTCCGTAGGCGGCGCGCATGATCTCGCGGACAGGCGCCGGCATGTCCTTGAGGTCCATGCTGGTGCCGGCTCCGCCGCTGGCGGGAATCCCTGCGGCGGCCAGGCCCTCGGTGGCGAGTTCCTTGACCCGGTTGGCCATGATGGCTCCCAGCACGGAGACCCCGATGGCACCGCCGACCGACCGGAAAAACGCGACCGAGGCGCTGGCGGTTCCGATGTCGCTGGCCCGCACGGTGTTCTGCACGGCCAGGACGAGGTTCTGCATCAGCAGGCCCAGGCCGAGGCCGAGGACCGCGGTGTAGAGGCCGGTCAGCCAGAGGTCGGTGGTGTGGTCGATGGTTCCGGTCAGTCCGAGGCCACTGATCAGCAGGATGGCGCCGGCCACGAGGTACCGTTTCCACTTTCCCGTCCGGCTGATCAGCTGCCCGGAGACGACGGACCCGATCAGGTTGCCGGCGATCATCGGCAGGGTCAGGAGCCCCGCTTCGGTGGGCGATGCGCCGCGTGCCACCTGGAAGTACTGGCCGAGGAAGGCGGAGGAACCGAACATCCCGACGCCGACCGCGATGGAGGCCAGGATGGCGAGGGCGGTGGTGCGCTGCGAAATGATTTTCAGCGGGATGATGGGCTGCGGCACCTTGGATTCCACTAGGACCAGCAGCGCCAGCAGGACCACGCCGCCGCCCACCATGGCCACGCTCTGCCAGGACCACCAGTCGTAGTAGTCCGGGTTGCCGGCGAACGACACCCAGATCAGCAGCAGGCTCACGCCGGAGGTCAGCAGGATGGAGCCGAGCCAGTCGATCTTCGCGGGGCGCCTGACGTGCGGCAGCTTCAGGGTGACCTGCAGCAGGATGAGGGCAATGATGGCCAGCGGAACACAGACGAAGAAGGTCCAGCGCCAGCCCAGCGGGCTGTCCACGATGAAACCGCCGAGCAGCGGCCCGCCGGCGGTGCCCACGGCCATGACGGCACCCATATACCCGGAGTACCTGCCGCGGTCGCGCGGCGGGATGATGGAGCCGATGATGGCCATGGCCAGCGCGGTGAGGCCGCCCATGGCGACGCCCTGGATGACGCGGGCGGTCAGCAGCAGCGGGATGGTCTGCGACAGGCCCGCCATGACGGAGCCGGCCACGAAGATCACGATGCTGAGCTGGACCAGGAGCTTCTTGTTAAAGAGGTCGGCGAGCTTGCCCCAAATGGGAGTGGTGGCGGCGTTGGCCAGCAGGGCCGCGGTGATGACCCAGGCGAAGTCCGTCTGCGTTCCGTTGAGCTCGGACATGATCGTGGGCAGTGCATTCGCGACGATCGTGCTGCTGATGATCGCGGTGAAGAACGCGGCCAGCAGGCCCGTGAGGGCTTCCATGATCTGGCGGTGGGTCATCACCGCCGCCGGGGCGGGTGGCTTTTCTGTGATTGCTGCCATGGGGGGGCTCCTCAAAAAATGTCGGTCGTGGTGGTGGGTCCGGCCGTCGTTGCCCGGGCTGACGTCCTGAGGGACTCAGCAAGTTTCTGCAGGGTATTGGTGGTTTCCTCGACGTCCTGTTCGCTCCAGTCCTGCAGGAAACCGAGAAGTGTGGCGGCGCGCTGGTCCTCGATGGAGCGGAGTTTCTCGACTCCCGATGCGGAGAGCGCGATCAGCTGAGCCCGCCCGTCCAGGGGGTCGGGCCGGCGGACCACGTAGCCCTGTTCCTCCAGTTCGGCGATGTGCCGGCTGAGGACGGGGGCGCTGACGCCGAGCCGTTCCGCCAGCGCGGTGGCGCGGGATTCCCCCTCCCCAACGAAACGCAGCACGCCCTGGAGCGCCACGCCGGTGTCCTCGCCGCGGAGCTTGATGGCCGCGACGCAGCGGACGGCGCGTTGCAGATCGAAGATCTGGTGGACGAGTTTGGCTGCGGTGTCCGGCGCGACTGCCATAACGGCCCCCTATTTTCTTGCCTTCGTCGGCTTTATTTGCCTGAGGCAACAAATATAGCAGGAATTTAGTTACTTTGGGAAACTAACCCTGTTCGTTGGGACCGCTGCGGCTTAAATGCCAAGCGCGGACCGGCAGCAGTGCTGCCGGTCCGCGCTTACTTGACCTCGAAGGGGCGCGGAGCGTGATGCTCAGGCCTCCAGGTGCTTAGGCCTCCAGGTGGGTGGGGGCGAACATCTTGAGCAGGGTTTCGACGACGACGACGTTCGGTCCGTCTGCGGCGAATCCGGCCTTGAGCGCGTCCCCGACGTCCTCGGGGGCGACCCTGACGGCCGGAACCCCGAATGCCTCCGCCAGCTTGACGAAATCGGGACGGGCGAGCTCCGTGGCGGTGGCCTTGCCGAAGGCGCCCACCATGTATTCGCGCAGGATGCCGTAGCCGCCGTCGTCGACAATCAGCCAGGTGACCGGGACGTTGTGCTGCTTGGCCGTGGCCAGTTCGGAGATGGAGTACATCGCCGAGCCGTCGCCGGAGACGGCGAGCACTCTGGCTGACCCGCCGGGCGCGCCGGTGGTTTCCAGGCCGACGGCGCCGCCGATCGCCGCAGGGAAGCCGAAGCCGAGTCCGCCGGCGCCCTGGGCGGAGTGGAACTGGCCTTCGCGGGCGTCCCAGCAGCTCCAGGCCCAGTAGGCGGAGATGGTCATGTCCCAGAACGTCTGCATGGCGGCGGGAACGGCCTCCCGGATGTCCGCCATGAACTTCAGTTCCTTGCCGAGGTCCTGGGATTCCAGCCGGGCTTTGACCTTGGCCAGGGTTTCCTTGACCAGGGCCTCGGGAGGGGTGCCGTGCCAGTCCGCGCGCTCTGCGTGCGGTTCCGTCAGGGCCGCGTCGAGCGCGGCGAGGGCCTGGCCGGCGTCGGCCCGGATGCCCAGGCCGGGACGGTTGGATTCCAGCACGCGCGGTTCGGCGTCGATCTGGATGATCCTGCCGCGCGGCTCAAAGGTGAAGTAGTTGGAGGTGACTTCGCCCAGTGAGGAGCCGATGACGATCAGCACGTCGGCGTCCTCGAGGAGGTCCGTCATGTGCTGGTCCTCGATCCAGGACTGCAGCGAGAGCTCGTGGTTCCACGGGAACGCGCCGTTGCCGCCGGGGGTGCAGATGACCGGCGCCCGGAGCTTCTCCGCAATGGAGAGCAGCGACTTCTCGGCCCGCCCGCGGCGCGTGCCGCCGCCGGCGATGATGGCGGGACGTTCCGCCGTCGAGAGCCATTTCACGGCCTCGCGGACGAGTTCGACGCGGGGCGGGTTGTCGGCGGCCTCGGCGAGGGCATCCTCCACCGGGGGAACCATGATGGGATCCAGCAGCACGTTCTGCGGGATTTCGAGCCACACGGGGCCCTGCGGCGAGGAAATCGCCTCGGTCCAGGCGTCCTGGATGGCGGACGGGATGCCCGAGGCGTGCTGGATCAGCCGCTGGCTCTTGGTGACGTTCGCGGCCGAGGCCTTCTGGTCATCGAGCTGGTGCAGCATGCCCTTGCGGCGCGCGCCGAGTCCCTCCAGCGGGATCTGGCTCGCGACGACCACCATGGGAACACCGGTGGCGTATGCCTCCTGCAGCCCTGCCAGAGAGGTCAGTGCGCCGGGGCCGGTGGAGAGGAAGAGGACTCCGACCTCGCCGGTGGCGCGGGAGTAGCCGTCCGCGGCGAAGGCCGAGTTGTTCTCCACCCGGGAGGAGACGAAGTGCAGGTTGCCGCGGCCCATCGCGTCGAAGAGGCCCAGGGCGTGCTGGCCCGGGATGCCGAAGACGGTTTTGGCGCCGAGCGCCTCGAGGGTCTCGACGACGAGGTCGCCGCCGTTGCGCACGCCGGTCACTGGGAGACCCCGCTTTCGACGCGCTGGGACGTTGCCGGCGTTGCGAAGCCGGCCGGGCGGCGGGATTCCTGGCCGAGGGCCTGGGCGGCGTAGCCGTTGGCCGCTCCGAAGCGGTTTCCTTCCACTGCGCGGTCAGCCATCAGCGTGACCAGCTCGTAGGCCACGTGGCTGGCGGCGACGCCGGTGATGTCCGCGTGGTCGTAGGCGGGGGCGACCTCGACGACGTCGGCCCCCACGAGGTTCATGCCGCGGAAGCCGCGGATGATTTCCAGCAGCTCGCGGCTGGTGATGCCGCCGGCTTCCGGGGTTCCGGTGCCGGGCGCGTGGGCGGGATCGAGCACGTCGATGTCCACCGAGATGTAGAGCGGGCGGTTGCCGATCCGGTCGCGGACCTTGGCGACGGTCTCCAGCACACCCTGGTAGTAGACGTCGGCGGAGGTGACGATGCCGAAGCCGAAGCGGTGGTCGTCGTCGAGGTCCTTCTTGCCGTAGAGCGGGCCGCGGGTGCCGATGTGGCTGATGGCCTCGGTGTCCAGGATGCCTTCCTCGACCGCGCGGCGGAAGGGCGTGCCGTGGGTGTATTCAGCGCCAAAGTAGGTGTCCCAGGTGTCCAGGTGCGCATCGAAGTGCAGCATGGCGATGGGCTGGCCGGCGCGTTCGGCGGCGGCGCGGAGCAACGGCAGGGCGATGGTGTGGTCCCCGCCGAGGGTCACCAGCTTGCTGCCCGAGGCCGTCAGGTCCAGGGCGTTCTGCTGGATGGTCTCGATCGCTTCGTTGATGTTGAAGGGATTGACGGCCATGTCGCCGGCGTCGGCCACCTGGATGTTCTCGAAGGGGCTGACGTCCCAGGCCGGGTTGTACGGGCGCAGCAGACGGCTGGCCTCGCGGATGTGGTTGGACCCGAAACGGGCTCCGGGGCGGTAGGAGACGCCCGAGTCGAAGGGCACGCCGACAACGGTGACGTCCGCCTTGGCCACTTGGTCCAGCCGCGGCAGGCGCGCATAGGTGGCAGCTCCCGCGTAGCGCGGAATGCGGGATGAATCGATGGGGCCAAGGTTGCCATTGGCCTCGATGCGCAGCTCTTCCAAAAGAAAGCCTCTCCTTCGAGGATTGACCGACGGGTGTGACTGCCATCATACACTCGAAGTTGTCCCTTGTGCATCAAATGTTTACTGAAAGCCTTTGGCGCCGGCGGTCCCTGACGCTCCAGCCCAGTTGCTTTGCCCGACTGCCCGCCGGAACCGAGCCGAAGCGCGGAAATCCGGGGGATGCCGTTGCCCGGGTGCCGGTGCCGCGGCAAGTAACTGGGCAGGAACGCGGCCGGGCCTCGGTGCCGGGCCGTCCAGCCGGCCGTCTGTGCTAGGAAGCCGGGGGCGGGAGTTATCCAGATAGACCAATTCGCGGGCACCTCCCCGCACGCCGCGGCCGTGTACTGAAGGGATGGAGCCGCTCAAATATCTGGCACAGGTGGGCGGCGTCGCCCGGACTACACAGCTTCTGGCCGCAGGCTATTCCCGGACGGAGATCACCCGTCTGGCTGCTTTAGTCCGCCAGCCGCGACGCGGAGTCTTTGTCCTTCCGGAGTGCCGCCCCGAATTCGAGGCCGCGGTCCGGCACAACGCCCGGATCACCTGCGCGAGCGCGGCCGGACACTTTGGACTTTGGCTGCGGGAACCACCCGCCCAGCAGCATCTCGCGTGCAACCACGGCCACGGCGGGGGCTTCATCCGTCACCGGACGATCCGGTTCGACGGTCATCCCACGCTGCCCGTTGCTGCGATCGAGGACGTGGTGCTGCACGCGATGACGTGCCTCGCACCCCCTGCATCGACGGCCATCGCAACGTCGGCGATGCGCCTGCACGGTGTGCCCTTGGAACTATTGAAGTGCCAACTCACCGGTGACCGCTCGGGCCCGGCCCTGAAGGCGCTGCACCTGCTGGATCTACGTGCCGAGTCGATCGTGGAGGTCGACGCGCAGCACTTGTTCCGGTCTCACGGAATTGGCTACGACGCGCAGGTCTACCTGCCCGGAATCGGACGCGTCGACTTCCTGATCGAGGGATTCTTGATTGTCGAGGTGGATGGCTTTGCGTTCCACTCCAGCCGCGAGGCCCTGCGCCGGGATCTCGGCCGGAACAACGCCTCCACGCTGGGCGGCTACGCCGTGCTCCGGTACATGCCCGAGCACATCTGGTTCGAACCCGAGCGCGTTCTGGCCGAGATACGGGCCGTCGTGGGCCGGCGTTCACAGCCTGCGCGGTGACGTTCCTGCCCGGTTACTCCGGAGCCCACTGCGGACAGGCCGCGGATTTCCAGGCTTTCTCATGTCGGCTGCGGCCGTGGCAGGTGAGCAACCGGGCAGGAGCGCTGGACCGGGCCCCTGGAGGCCAAGGCGGGTCAGCCGGACCGGGCATTCGCGCCACCGAACTCCGGCCGCGCGAAATCAGGCACAGACCCCGGCCCAGCCCCAGGACGCTAGCGGCTCGCGGCGGGGACCAGCACCCAAAGGACCTCGACGGCGTCATCCGTCGGGTTCACCCAGGTGTGCGGCTCACGGCCCGGGAAGGTCACGGTGTCCCCCGTGTGCAGTTCGAATTCTTCATTGGTGAGGATCAGCCGGATGCTGCCCCGGACCACGTGGAGTACATCGACGTCGCAGTCCACCGCATAGAGTTCCGATTCGCCGCGGCCGCGGGGCTCGATCACGGCCTGAATGATTTGCACGCGGCGTTCCGAGCGCGCGGTCAGCAGCCGCTCCACGATGCCCTCGCCGCCCAGCGAGATCCGCGGGCCTTCGTTCTGCTTGGTGAGATGCGTTTCCGGGGCGGCAAAAAGATCGCCGATCGAAATGGAAAGCACCTGGCACAGCGTCACCAGGGACGCCACCGAGGGCGAGGTGAGGTCCCGCTCCACCCGGCTGAGGAATCCCTTGGTCAGCCCGGTAGCGTCGGCGACCTGCTCGATGGTGAGCCGCTGCGACTGCCGCGCGGCACGGATCCGGGAACCGATGGCAACGGGAACGTTGCTCGGTTCTACTGGTAGAGCCTTCATTTAGGAACCTTTCACGGCCGGCCGCTTGGCCCCATCGTTGGAGCAATACTAGCGGGACGGCGCCCCGCGAACGCCGGATCCACCCCCGACGCGTAATGCGCCTTGACTGTTACCCGGATCACAACATACTGTTTGGCAACAAGTGTTGCCTATGAGGCAATAGCTGCCGAAAGGCGCCTAACCAAGGGGCATTTCCGCCGGCAGTCCGTCACCGTACCCGTCAAGAAGCAACTGATCCCCTGCGCCCAGTTTGAGCGCCGGCCGGTTCAGCCCTGCTCCGAACAGCTCTGAGGAGCCCTTAATGGACGCAAGTTTCGTCAACATCGCCATTGTGGTGGTGTACCTGGTCGCCATGCTGGCGTTCGGGTGGTGGGGTAAGTCCCGCACCAAGAACAACAGCGACTTCCTGGTGGCCGGCCGCCGCCTCGGCCCGTTCCTCTACACCGGAACCATGGCCGCCGTCGTGCTCGGTGGCGCCTCCACCGTCGGCGGCGTCGGCCTGGGCTACAAGTTCGGCATCTCCGGCATGTGGCTCGTGGTCGCGATCGGCGCCGGCGTGCTGCTGCTCAGCCTGCTCTTCGCCAGCACCATCCAGAAGCTCAAGATCTACACCGTTTCCCAGATGCTGAGCCTGCGGTACGGCAGCCACGCCACCCAGACCTCAGGCATCGTGATGCTGGCCTACACGCTGATGCTCTGTGCCACGTCCACCGGCGCCTACGCCACCATCTTCGTGGTGCTCTTCGGCTGGGACCGAGCCCTCGCCATCGCTATCGGCGGCGCGATCGTCCTGGTCTACTCGACCATCGGCGGCATGTGGTCCATCACCTTGGCCGACCAGGTCCAGTTCGTCATCAAGACGGTCGGCATCTTCCTGCTGATGCTGCCGTTCACCCTCAACGCCGCCGGCGGCCTCGACGGGATCCGTGCCCGTGTGGATGCCAGCTTCTTCCAGATTGACGGCATCGGCATCCAGACGATCATCACCTACTTCGTCGTCTACACCCTGGGCCTGCTGATCGGCCAGGACATCTGGCAGCGCGTCTTCACCGCCAAGACCCCCGCGGTCGCCCGCTGGGGCGGCGCCACCGCCGGCATCTACTGCATCCTCTACGGTGCGGCCGGCGCCCTGATTGGCCTCGGCGCCCGTGTCGCGCTGCCGGACATCGACGTCAAGGCCCTCGGCAAGGACGTTGTCTACGCCGAGGTCGCCACCAACCTGCTGCCGATCGGCATCGGCGGCCTGGTGCTCGCCGCGGCCGTCGCCGCCATGATGTCCACGGCTTCCGGCGCCCTGATCGCGGCGGCTACGGTGGCCCGCGCCGACGTCCTGCCGTTCGTCGCGAGCTGGTTCGGCAAGAACATCAACACCGATGACACGGACAACCCGGAGCACGACGTCAAGGCCAACCGCATGTGGGTCCTGGGGCTCGGCATCGTGGCGATCGTCATCGCCATCATCACCAAGGACGTCGTCGCTGCCCTCACCATCGCCTACGACATCCTGGTCGGCGGACTCCTCGTGGCCATCCTCGGCGGCCTGGTCTGGAAGCGCGGCACCGGTGTCGCAGCGGCCGCCTCCATGGCCGTGGGCTCGGTCATCACCCTCGGCACCATGATCATCCTGGAGATCAACGCCGAGGTGCCGCTGGACGGCATCTACGCCAACGAGCCGATCTACTTCGGCCTGCTGGCCTCCGCGGTGGTCTACATTGCGGTGTCACTGCTGACCAAGCCGACGGATGCCGCGGTCATGGCCAACTGGCACCGTCGGGTCGCCGGCGGCGCCGCCGAGGACGAACAGGTCCCCGTCCTGACGCATTAGGATCCTGACAGCGAGTTAAAGTTCGACGGCGGCGCTCCCATTGAGGGGGCGCCGCCGTCGAACTTTTTAAGCTGAACGTCTAAGCCGCTGGACACTCAAAACTGCAGGACACTCAAACCGCAGGGCGTCATTCATTCTCCTCAGGCTCAAGGAATTCTTCCCCTTCACGGGCCACCACCGGTTTCTCGTCGCCCAGGAAGTCCTGTTCGTCCAAGGGAACGATCCGGTCGGCCTCTTCGAAAAGCTCTTCTTCCTCGGTTTCCGCGGAGTCACTTACGGGCGCGTCTTCGGCGTAGTCGTAAGCGGGATCGGACTCGAGGGAATCCCGGGCCGGCTGGATAGGACGTGAACCGATGTTGTCCATGGTGCAACCTCCGTGTGACTGGGTGGCGGCAGCGGCTCCGAAGAGCACGCCCTGGATTTTCATTCGAACACCGCGAACCCGGCCGGTCAAGACCTCCCGCCGACGCTCACTGCGGCAGCCGCAGACGTCCCCGCGGCGCCGAGCTTTTTACGGTCCGCCTAAACTCCCTGCTACGGATCGCCAGCCGAAAATACGCGGAAATAAGCGGTACGCTGGAGACGCAATGGGGCCGAACCATGCCCTTTCAAGCCCAGGAGCTTCCGTGTCCCAGCACGCCACATCTGATCCGAGCAACCCCGAACGCCACCGCCCGGACTCCCGCCACGCCGCACCCGGCCGCGAAGCCCACCCCGCACCCCACCACGAGGCGCCCGCGGCGGCGCCGGGTACCGCGGACATCAAACGGTGGCGGCAGTATCTCGCCGACGAACGGGCCGAAGCCGCCGTGTACCGGGACCTGGCCCAGAACCGCAGCGGCGAAGAGCGCGCCATCCTCCTGGCCCTGGCCGAAGCCGAAGGGCGCCACGAAGCCCACTGGCTCCAACTGCTCGGCGACCACGCCGGCCGCCCCCGTCCCGCCTCGCTCCGCAGCCAGTTGCTGGGCTTCCTGGCCCGCCACTTCGGCTCGGTGTTTGTCCTGGCCCTCGCCCAGCGGGCTGAAAGCCGCTCGCCGTACGCCACCGACCCCTCGGCCACGCCGGCCATGGTCGCCGACGAACAGATCCACGAGGAAGTAGTCCGTGGGCTCGCCACCCGCGGCCGCAACCGGCTGGCCGGCACCTTCCGCGCGGCGGTCTTCGGCGCCAACGACGGCCTGGTCAGCAACCTGTCCCTGGTCATGGGCATGGCCGCCTCCGGCGTGGGAAGTTCCGTGGTCCTGCTCAGCGGCGTGGCCGGACTGCTGGCCGGGGCGCTGTCCATGGGTGCCGGCGAGTTCATTTCCGTGCGCTCCCAGCGCGAACTCCTCGCCGCGACCCGCCCCACCCAGATCACCCTGGCCGCCGCCCCCTCGCTGGACATCGAACACAACGAACTCCTCCTGGTCTACTTGGCCCGCGGCATGTCGCGGGAAGCTGCCGAGCACCGCGTCGCGGAGCGGATGGGCCTGCGCGACTGCGACTGCGATCCCAGCCTGTCCCTGCAGCCGGAGGTCCCGGAAACCCGCGACGAGCACGAGGCCGTCGGCACTGCCTGGAGCGCGGCGGCGTCGAGCTTCTGCTTCTTCGCGTCCGGCGCCATCGTGCCCATCCTCCCCTGGGTCTTGGGCATGACCGGCATGGCGGCGCTCGTGCTGTCCGCCGCACTGGTGGGCCTGGCACTGCTGTTCACCGGCGGCGTCGTCGGGCTCCTGTCCGGCACTTCGCCCGCGACCCGGGGACTTCGCCAGCTGGCGATCGGCATGGGCGCGGCCGGCGTGACGTATCTGCTGGGCCTGGCCTTCGGCGCGGTGGTCGCCTAGTGGAGGGTCCTGAGTTCCGGGACCGGTCACCGCGGCACAGCCGCTCCCGCACGACGTGGCGGATCTTCCGCGGCCTCGCGACCGCAGTCCTGATTGCCGGCGCCGCGTTCCTGGCCGCCGGTTTCATCTACGGGGATCCGCGTTTCGCCGGACTCTTCGAAGTCAGCCGCGGCACCGGGCCGGGCCAGGCTACGGCAGGCCAGTCGGGCCAGCGCGGCCAGCCGGCGTCGGCCGAGGCGGTGCGGACGGACACTCCGCCGCCCGGCGTCGAAGAGCAGGACGAGCCGCTCGGACACCCGCAGAAACCGGCCGTTGCCAGCAGTTCCTACAGGTTCCTGGCCGTGAACGACGACGGCACCCCGGTGGGCTATTCGCCGTGCCGGCCGCTGCACTACGTGGTGAACGCTGCGCTGGCTCCGGAGGGCGCCGAGCGCCTTGTCGAGGACGCGATCCGGACGGTGTCCCGGGCGACCGGTATCGAATTCGTCGACGACGGGCCGAGCTCCGAGGCGCCCTCCCAGTCCCGCGTCCCGTACCAGCGTGACGTCTACGGGGAACGCTGGGCGCCGCTGCTGATCGCGTGGACCACCCCGGACCAGGCCCCGCAGCTCAAGGGTCCGGTGATCGGCACAGGCGGCAGCACCCACTTCAGCTTCGGCGACGGACCCAAAAGCTTCGTCACCGGCAGCCTGGAACTCGATGCCCCGCAGATCGCCGAGGACCTTGGCCGGCCGGACGGCGCCGCGTATGCCACCGCGGTGATCCTGCATGAGCTGGGACACGTCATGGGGCTGGAGCATGTGGACGACCCGGTGCAGCTCATGTATCCCGAGATCGGCGCCCCGGACGGCCTGGCCGCCGGCGACCTGAACGGCCTGTACGAACTCGGCAAGGCGCAGTGCCGCAAGGACCTCTAGACACCTAAGTGTCCAGGACGGCGAGCGCCTCTTCCACCGTGTCCACCAGGAAGATCCGGTTCTCCATCCGCCGTCCAGCCGCGAGGCTCTGCAGCAAGGGCCACGCCGGGTAGCGCCGCAGCCAGTGCTCCTGCCCCACCAGCACCATCGGCATGATGGTCTCCGGGGTGCCGTAGTAGTTCTCGCAGGCATCCTGGAAGATCTCCTGCACGGTTCCCCCTGAGCCGGGCAGGAAAACAATACCGCCGTTGCACAGCTCCAGCAGAATGGCTTCGCGGATGGCGTTCGCGAAGTACTTGGCAATGTGCGTGGCGAAGTAGTTCGGCGGCTCGTGCCCGTAGAACCACGTGGGGATACCCAAGGACGGTGTGCCGCCCGGATGGCGTTCGACGACGGCGGCGGCGGACCGCGCCCACGCCGAGACAGAAGGGCGGAACCCGGGCACCCCGGCGAGGTCGTCCAGGGCGCGGCGGAAGTCATGCTCCGGGGCATCGCTCAGGTAAGCGCCAAGGTTGGCGGCCTCCATGGTGCCGGGACCGCCGCCAGTGGCAACCACCCGGCCGTCCTTTGCGAGCAGCCGCCCCAGCAACGCGGCTTCCTCGAAAACGGCGGAACCGCGGTGCGCGGCATGCCCGCCCATGACGCCGACCATGGTCCGGCCGGCGCAAAGTTCCGAGCGGGTCAGCTCATCGAGGGCATCTCCGATCGAGTGGTCATGCAGGGCCGCGGCCAGGGTCGCGTCGAGGCGATGGCGCTGTCCGGGCCGGATGCTCCACTGGTACACCCTCGCGTCCGGAGTGTCTTCATAGCGAGAGCCGGTGATCCCCTCGTAGAGCTCCTGCGGCGTGTAGAGCCGCCCGCGGTAGGGGTTGAACGGTACCGCCTCAAGCTTGGGGAAGATGAGGGCCCCGCGGCTGCGCAGTGAGTCTTCCACGCCGGCGTCGAAGGTGCACCCGAGGAAGATGCCGCCCTGCGCCTGCATGGCCTCGAGCTGTGCCGTCCGTCCGCGCAGGTCCAGCGATTGGGCGTGCCAGCCCTGCATGGACCGCGCTCCGGCAGCGACCAGCCGGTCGAAGCTGTCCAGGCTTTCGACCTCCAGCGTGCGCGGGCTGGGGTGCAGGCTGCGGGCGGCACTCATCCGGGGCGCCTAGTGGAGTTGATCCGGGCCGGAGCCGGCGCCGGAGGCGGCCTCGGAGTTCATGTAGGCGTCAAGCTTGGCGAGGGTCTGCTCGATGTTGGTCGGGTGGCGGCGGAGATACCCCAGCAGGCGCAGGAGTATCCTGGCGCGCACTTCCCGCGCGTCCCACTGTTCGGTGACGAAGGTGCCGGGGCTGCCGGCATCGTCGGTGGCGGGTTCCAGCAGGTAGCGCCAGATGTGGCCGCCGAAGTGCCGCCACGCGATCCGCCGGCCTTCTTCAAACTCGCAGACCGTGTTGAGGATCTTGTAGTCCATTTTCATGTTCATTTCCATGCCGAACTTCGCGCCAAGGGCCAGCCGTTCGGGGCCGCGCGGCTGGGCACCCTTGACGGTGTCCGAACCGTCGATGACGCTGTGCAGCGCAGGCGTGGCGAGTACCTCGAAGATGGCTTCCGGAGTGGCCGCGATGAAGCGGCTGCGGGACACAAGATATCTGTTGGTCATCCGGCAATCCTAGCCCTGCGCTGGTCTGCAGAAGTGTGTTGCACAATGAATCATGCAGACTCCGCCCCTCCCCCGCAGCCGGCCCCGCATCGGCATTCCCGTCCGGCTCACCAGCTCCACGGCCCCGGATCCGCGCGTGGCGGAGGCCAACGCGCTCTTCGATTACATCGTGGACCTGGTGCGCGACGGCGGCGGCGAACCTGTGCTGCTCACGTCACCCGAAGGGTCCCTCGAGGCGCTCGACGGCGTCGTCCTTCCGGGCGGCGGCGACCTGGACCCCCGGCTCTACGGCGAAGTACCCGGCGCCGCCTGCTACGACGTCAGCCACGACCAGGACGAACTGGACCTGGCCGTGGCGCGGCGGTCGATCGACGCCGGGCTGCCCGTGCTCGGCATCTGCCGGGGGCACCAGTTGCTCAACGTCCTCTACGGCGGAACGCTGGTCCAGGACATGGATCCGGGGACCGTTTCGCACCGGGAGCCCGAGCACGGCGCCGGCCCGTGGGCCTGGCACGAGGTCGAGGTCCAGGGCGGAACCAAGGTTGCCGGACTGTACTGCGACAGCGGCAGCGGGAACAGCGACAACGTCACGGTCAAGATCGCCTCCGGCCACCACCAGGCAGTGGCGCGGGTCGCGGACGGGCTCGTGGTGACAGCGGTGGCCGAGGATGGGACCGTCGAGGCACTGGAAGACCCGGAGCGCTGGGTCGCGTCAGTGCAGTGGCATCCCGAGGCGCTGGAACTCCCGGCCGAAGAACGGCTGGCCCCGTTCCGGGCCTTTGTCGAAGTCTGCCGGGGCCGGTAGATACGCGCGTATTTTGTCCTGACTTCCCCGGCAGCCCCCTGATACCATCTACTTAGGCAGTATGTCCTATCAAAAGAACATATGCCGGACAAGTGATCGGCGGCCCCACCGGGTTTCCGGTCCGGGGCACCAAGGGAGCGCTTTGACAGTGGCTATGCAAAAAGTGGCTAATCAACTTAATCTCAACATCGACCGGTCCTCCCCGGTCCCGCTCTACCACCAAGTGGTCCAGGGTATTGAGGCCGCGATCCACGGTGGGGTCCTCCCCCCGGGCAGCCGGCTCGACAACGAGATCGACCTGGCCGCCCAGCTGAACCTCTCGCGCCCCACCATGCGCAAGGCCATGGACGAGCTGGTCCGCTCGGGCCTGCTGGTGCGCAAGCGCGGCGTCGGCACCCAGGTGGTCTCGAGCCAGGTCCGGCGCCCCCTTGAACTGTCCAGCCTCTTTGACGACCTCAGCAACAACGGCAGCAAGCCCACCACGGACGTGCTGAGTTTCTCCCACGATGAGGCCGACGCCGCCACCCGGGCCGCGCTCCAGCTTCCAGCCGGGGCGAAGGTCTACCACTTCACCCGGCTCCGAAAGGTTGGCGGAAAACCGCTGGCGCTGATGGAGAACTGGGTGCGCGATGACATCACCGCCATCGACGAGGCGCTCCTGGGCTCACAAGGCCTCTACGGGATCCTGCGCAACGGCGGCGTGAACTTCCGGCTCGCTTCACAGCGGATAGGGGCCATGATCGCCAACGACTACCAGGCGTCGCTGCTGGAAACCACGCCCGGCTCGGCCCTCGTCACAATGGAACGCACCGCGGTGGATGACACCGGGCGACAGGTGGAGACCGGCCACCATGTGTACCGCGCGGATTCCTACAGCTTCGAAATGACGCTGGTCCAGAGGTAGGCGCTACCGGCGCCCAGCAGCAGCGCCGGAAGATCGGCATTGCCGGCCCGGACGCCAGCCGGTCGTGGACTGCGCGACGTCGTGAACCCACCACCCCTTAACCCCGGCGCCTTCTCCGGCGCAGCAACGAAAGGGCAGAACTCATGGCCAATTGGGTCTATCCGCTCGGCACCGCCACGCAAGGAAAATGGGACGTCTCGCTCGGCACCGCCGATTCCACTCTGGAGGTGGAGGGCTGGGCCCACACCGGGTTGAAGGTCGCCACGCTGGGGGCCGCGGCCGCCGTCGAACTTCCCGCCGCGGATGAGGAACGCATCGTGGTCCCGCTCAACGGCTCCTTCACGGTGGCCGTCGACGGCGAGGAGTACCGGCTGGCCGGCCGGTACAGCGTCTTCAGCGGCCCCAGCGACGTCCTCTACACGGGAACCGGCAAGGCCGTGACCATCAGTTCGGCCGACGGCGGCCGCGTCGCCGTGGCCACGGCACCCGCCAAATCCTCCTACCCGACGCGCCTCATCACGGCCGCCGAAACGCTGGTGGAACTGCGCGGAGCCGGCAACTGCTCCCGCCAGGTCCACAACTTCGGCACGCCCGCAGCGCTGGAGGCGGACCGGTTCATCGTCTGCGAGGTCCTCACGCCCGCCGGAAACTGGTCCTCCTACCCTCCGCACAAGCACGATGAGGAGAAGGACGGCGAGACCAGCCTCGAGGAAATCTACTACTTCGAAACCCGGGTCTCCCCCGGCGCACCGGCGCGGCCGGGAGCGGACGACCCGATCGGCTACCAGCGCGTCTACGCCTCAGACGAGCGGCCCATCGACGTCTCCGCGGAGGTGCGGACCGGCGACGTCGTGCTGGTGCCCTACGGCTGGCACGGCCCGGCCATGGCAGCACCGGGCTACGACATGTATTACCTCAACGTGATGGCGGGCCCCGGCCCGGTCCGCGACTGGCTCATCAGCGACGACCCGCACCACGGCTGGATCCGCCAGACCTGGCTAGGCCTGGACCTCGACCCGCGGCTGCCGTTCGGCGCCTGAACCGGAACTACCTATCCAGGCAAGCCCGCGCAACGCGGACCGGCACGCCGGTGGCGAGGGATTCCTGTGCGGCGTCCGCCACGCGGGAGGCTGCCACGGCGTCCTCGGGGGTGCAGGGGTTCTCCCGGCGGCCCAGGATCAGCTCCACGAAGGCCGCCATCTCGGAGCGGTAAGCCTGGTCGAACCGCTCGGCAAAGGTACGGTGGGACTCGCCGGCCGGGAACGTGATCCCGGCCTCGGCGGAGGCCAGCGCCGTTTTGTCGTCCAGGCCCACCATGAGCGAGCTGCGGGAACCCTGGATTTCCAGCCGCACGTCGTGGCCGGCACCGTTGTACCGGGTGGCAGAGACCGTGCCGACGGTGCCGTCGTCGAACGTCACCAGCGCGAGGGCCGTGTCCACGTCGCCGGCCGCGCCGATGGCAGGGTCACCGTTGTTGGAACCCTTGGCATAGACCTCGACGATTTCCCGGCCGGTGAGCCAGCGCAGGATGTCGAAATCGTGGACCGAGCAGTCCCGGAACAGTCCGCCGGAGCTGGCCAGGAACTCGACCGGCGGCGGCGTCATGTCGCAGGTGACGGCGCGCAGCGAGTGGATCCAGCCCAGTTCCCCGGCCTGGTAGGCGCGCCGGGCCTCCTGGTAGCCGGCGTCGAAGCGCCGCTGGTGGCCGATCTGGACCACGCCGTGCCGGTCCCGGATGTAGTCGAGCACCGGCAGGGCGTCCGCCACGTTCAGGGCCACGGGCTTCTCGCAGAACACCGGGATCCCGTCGTCCACCCCGGCCTTAATCAGGTCCGGGTGGGTTCCGGTTCCGGTGGCGATGACCAGTCCGTCCAACCCGGAGGCGAGGAGCGCCTGCACCGAGGGCAGGAACTCGGCGCCGAGTCCGGTGGCGACGGCCCGGGCGTGGTCTTCGGCGACGTCGGTGAGGCGGAGCCGGACGTTGAGGCCCTGCGGATTCAGGACGTCGTTGAGCGCGGCGATGTTGTTGGCGTGCATCACGCCGATCCGCCCCACTCCGACCAGTCCGAGGACGACGTCTTTCATACCTGAACTCCCGTGTCTAGTGCGGGCACGGTGAACGCTGCCCGGAAGGCCTCCAGGGCCGCATAACTGTCCCCGCTAGCCCAGGCTTCCATGCCCACGGTGCCGTCGTAGCCGGCCTCCGCGAGCGCCCTGGCGACGGCGGCGTAGTTGATTTCCCCGGTGCCGGGTTCGCAGCGTCCGGGGACATCCGCCACCTGGATTTCGCCAAGGTACGGCAGGGCGTTCCGGACGAGCTCGATCAGGTTCCCTTCCCCCATTTGGGCGTGATAGAGATCCAGCATGAGCCTGGCATTCGGGTGCCCGGCGGCCTGCACCAGCGCCAGGGTGTCCTTGGCCCGGGCCAGCGGGATGCCGGGGTGGTCGAGGATGGTGTTGAGGTTCTCGAGGCAGAAGGTCACCCCGTACTTCTCGCCGAGCCTGCCGAGCCGTTCCAGGGTCCTGGCCCCGGTGGTCCACATCTGGCCGGTGGCCCGGTAGACCGGGCGGGCCGCGTGGCCGTCGATGAGTTCAGCCGGGTGCACCACCATGCGGCGCACGCCGAGGTCGAGGGCTGCGGGGATGAGCGTCTCCGCCGTCCGCACCACCGCGTCGGCCGTGTCGGGATCCACCAGGCTGCCGGCCGTGTAGCCCGTCATGGAGGAAAACACCGCCCCGGTGGCCTTCAACGCACCGATGTCCTTGGTCCGCGAGTCCCAGAGTTCGACGTCGAAGCCGGCCTCATGGATCCGGCGCACCCGCTCCGTGAACGGGAGGTCGGTGAAGACCATCTCCGCGCAGACGGCAAGGCGCATCAGAGGACTGCCGTCTCGGTGGCGGCTGCTGTGTTGACCGTGGCTGTGTTGACCGTGGCCGGGGTCCCGCTCTTGACCGATTCGATGCACGCCAGCGCCATGGCCAGTGCCCGCCGGGCGTCCGCTGCCCCGGGCGTGAGCGAGTAAGCGGCCGACGTCGCACTGCGGCCGTCACGGCGGCCGTCACGGCGGCCGTCACGCCGTGCGCGCACGGCGTCGCAGAAGTCGACGAGTTCATCCGTGTAGGCCTGCCGGAAGAGTTCCACGTTCAGCCGCGGAGTGTCGGCCGACATCCCGTCGGCGGTGTACCGTCGGGCGGCGGTTTCCGTGGCGCGCCCGGCCTGCACCATGCCCTTAGAGCCGAAGACTTCCCCGCGGACGTCGTAGCCGTAGAGGGCGCTGAAGTTGGCCTCGGCCACGGCGATGGCACCGTTGCTGTAGCGGACGGTCACGACTGCCGTGTCCAGGAAACCCTGATCCCGCAGGCCGGGCTCCACGAGCGCATCGGCGATGGCGTAGACCTCCACGGGTTCGGCGCCTTCATTGAACCAGTTGAGCGTGTCGAAGTCGTGGATCAGGGTTTCCAGGAAAACGGTCCATGCCGGGACCCTCGCCGCGTGCGGGATGCTTCCCGTGCCGGGGTCGCGCGTCAGCGAACGGAGCAGTTGCGGCGTGCCCACCGTTCCGGCGGCGAGGTCCTTTTTGGCGGCCTGGAAGTCGGCTGCGTACCGCCGGTTGAAACCGATCTGGAAGTGCACCCCGGCTGCCTCCACGGCGGCCAGGGCGGCGTCGAGCTCGCCGAGCCCCAGCCCGGCCGGCTTCTCGCAGAAAACGTGCTTTCCGGCGGCGGCGGCCTGGGCGATCAGCGAGGAGTGGAAGCGCGCCGGGCTCGCAATGATCACCGCGTCGATCGCCGGGTCGGCGAGGATGTCGGCGGCGTCGGCCGTTACCTTGCCGGCACCCAGGGTGGATGCCAGCGCGGCGGCGGACTCAACATTTGGGTCTGCGATGGCTGCGAGCTCTGCGCCGGGGACCCGGCGGGCGATGCTCTCGGCATGGAACGCGCCCATCCAGCCGGAGCCGATCAGCCCGACCCTCACGGGCTGGGTGGCGTCGGAGTGGTTGCGGAACAGGTAAGCCAAAGACTTGTCCTTTCAAGAATCGGGACGGCAGCTACTAGTACGCCTTGCCGGTGGTCTGGGCGACGTCGGCGACCTCGCCCTTGACTTCCTTGACGATGTCGCCGTGGCCGCCGAGTTGTTCGAGTTCGTGGGCGAGTTCGGCGAGTTCGGCGCCGCCGGCCATTTGGGCGGTGAGCTCGTCGAGGGTGATGTCCTTCTTGTCGTAGTAACCGATGGATTTGCCGCGCTTGAGCAGCAGGAACCGGTCACCGACGGGGAAGGCATGGTGCGGGTTGTGGGTGATGAAGATGACCCCGAGGCCGCGGTCCCGGGCCTGCAGGATGTAGCGGAGCACGACGCCGGACTGCTTGACGCCCAGCGCCGCGGTGGGCTCGTCCAGGATCAGGACCTTCGCACCGAAGTACACGGCACGGGCGATCGCGACGCACTGGCGTTCACCGCCGGAGAGCTGGCCGATGGGCTGCTCCACGTCACGGAGGTCGATGCCCATTTCGGCGAGTTCCTTGAGCGTGATCTCCTTCATCTTCTCGACGTCCATGCTCTTGAACGGGCCGAAGCCGCTGGTCAGTTCGGAACCGAGGAAGAAGTTCCGCCAGATCGGCATCAGGGGCACCACGGCCAGGTCCTGGTAGACGGTGGCGATGCCCACGTCCAGGGCGTCCCGGGGAGAATCGAACTTCCGTTCCTCGCCCATGATGTTCAGGACTCCGGCGTCGTGCTGGTGCAGGCCGGCGATGATCTTGATCAGTGTGGACTTGCCGGCGCCGTTGTCGCCGAGGACGCAGGTGACACGGCCGTTGTCCACGGCCATGGTGACATCGGACAGGGCGATAATGTTGCCGTAGTGCTTGCCGACCCCCTCGAGGGAGAGCAGGTGGACGGGGGTGTGCGTGAGGGGATCTTTTTCATTCTGGAGCAGCGTTTCCTGGTCGATCTCGTTGGCATTCATATCTCTAAGCCCCTTTACTTGAGTTCCGCGCGGCGCTTGACGATGAGGTTGACGATGGTGGCCAGCAGCAGCATCAGGCCCAGGAAGAACTTGAACCAGTCCGGGTTCCACTGCGCATAGACGATGCCCTTGTTGGCCATGCCGAAGATGAAGGCGCCGATCGCGCCGCCGATCGCCGAACCATAGCCGCCGGTCAGGAGGCAGCCGCCGATCACAGCGGCGATGATGTAGAGGAACTCGTTGCCCACGCCTTCACCGGACTGCACGGTGTCGAAGGCGAAGAGATTGTGCATGCCCAGGATCCAGCCGCAGAAGCCCACGCCCATGAACAGGCCGATCTTGGTGGCCTTGACCGGCACGCCCACGGCGCGGGCCGCGTTCGCGTCCCCGCCAACCGCGAAGATCCAGTTCCCCACCCGGGTCCGCATCAGCACCCACGTGGCCACCGCGACCAGCGCGATCCAGATGAAGACCGTGATTTTGACGTCGACACCGGCAATGTTTACCGACGACGCGAACACGGCGCGGGCGGAATCGAAGCCGTCCATGTTGGAGATCGACGGCGACGACACGCCGCCGCCGATCAGCCGGGTCAGGCCCAGGTTCAGGCCGGTCAGCATCAGGAACGTGGCCAGGGTGACGATGAAACTGGGCAGTTTGGTCTTCATCAGGATCCAGCCGTTGATGTAACCGATGCCCAGGGACACCAGCAGCGCCAGGCCGACGCCGACCCAGACGTTCGTGCTGAAATACCAGCTGAACATCGACGCCGTCAGCGCCGAACTGATCACGGCGACACCGGTGGACAGGTCGAACTCCCCGCCGATCATCAGCAAGGACACCCCCACAGCCATGATCCCGATCGTGGAGGAACCGTACAGCACGGTCGCGAAGGCATTCGGCTGAGTAAACGTCGGGGACACCAACGCGAAGAAGACGAACAGGACGATCGCGCCCACCAGGGCACCAATCTCAGGCCGGCCAAGCAACTTCTGGAACGGACCGCGCTTGGCGACGCGCTCATCGGCCGCCGGCGCTGGGGTCTTTGTCTGGGTCATGGTCATGATGGTTCTCCTTGCTGCCGGGCCGGCCATAGCCCGGCCCGGCCAGCTGGCTCTGTTAGCGGATGCCCTGCTGGGCGAAGGTCAGGACATCGGCCGCATTTGATTTGTCGACGAGGCTCGGGCCTGTGAGGACCGACTGGCCGCCGCCGATGCTGAAGCCGCCGCGCTTGTTCTGCCACAGCGCGTCGACTGCCATGTAGCCCTGCAGCCACGGCTGCTGGTCCACCGTGAACAGAACTGCACCATCCACGATCTTCTGGGCAAGATCCGCGTTCAGGTCGAAACTTGCAACCTTGGCAGAGCTGCCGGCGTCAGTGACGGACTTGAGGAGAGTCAGGGTGAAGGGGGCGCCGAGGCCGATGACGACGTCGGCATCCGTGGAAGCCTGGAGCTTCGCCGTCGCGGTGGACTGTACGGAGGTCATGTCCTTGCCGTCGACGTAGAGGATCTCCGTTCCAGGCACCTTCGCTTTGACGCCGGCGCACCGTGCTTCAAGTCCGACGTGGCCCTGTTCCTGAATCACGCAGACCGGGTGCTTGAAGTTCTCCGCCGCGAGCCGGGTGCCGACTGCCTCACCGGCGAGCTTTTCGTTCGAGCCGAAGTGGGTAAACGCCCCCAGTACCGCCGAGACACTCTCGCCGGCGTTGAGGCTGACAACCGGGATGCCGGCGTCGGTGGCCTTCTTCAGGACGTCTTTGAGGGCCTCGGGCTTGGCGAGCGTGACCGCGATGCCGTTGACCTTCTGGTCGATAGCCTGCTGGATGAGCTGGGCCTGGCGCCCGGCTTCGGGATCGGACGTGTAGAGGAGCTCGACGTTATCCTTGGCCGAGGCCTCCTCGGCGCCCTTGCGAACGATGTCCCAGAAGGTGTCACCTGCTGCGGCGTGGGTGATCAAGGCAATTTTCATCCGCTCCGTGGAGGCAACCTGGCCGCCGCCGGCCGCATTGCCGGAGTCTGCGGGCCTGCCACCGGTGCTGGAACACGCGCTCAGGGCCAGCATGGGTACTACGGCCGCCACGAGGGCCGTCTTCCGCCACGAGAACTTGGTCACGATCAATCTCCTTTGATTCCGGGCCACGCCGACCGCTTCACTGCGTCAGTCCGTGAGCCATCTACAACTGATCATGGTGACTTGGCTCACTAATGTCAATAGTTTGTCCTGACATTAGGATGTACTCACGTAAGGATCGGCTCGTGACCCGCTAGCACATGCCGGCTATCCGGCCCCGGAAACCCCGACGACGGCGGCAGCCCAGGGCCGCCGCCGTCGTCGCGATATTCGAACTGTCGCGCTGGCCGAACATGCCATCGAGGGCGCTAGGCCCGCTGGAGTTCAGCCCCTTCCCGCTCGCCGTCCGCACCAGCCTCGTCGGCCGCGGCGAAAGCTGCGTCGCGCCCGCTTTCGCGCCGCCTGGCAGACGCCGCAGCGAACACCATGACCGCCAGCCCCAGCAGCGTGATGCCGGCGCCGGCCCAGATGGGCGAGGTGTAGCCGAGGCCGGCGGTGATGGTCACGCCGCCCATCCACGCGCCAAGGGCGTTGCCCACATTGAAGGCGCCGATATTGGCGCCGGACGCCAGCGTGGGCGCCGTCGTGGCGTACTTCATGACCCGCATCTGCAGTCCGGGGACAGTGGCGAAGCCGAAGCCGCCCAGCAGCACCATGGACGCGATGGTCATCGGCCGGTTCCCGGCGGTGAGGGCGAAGAGCGCGAGGACCACCACCAGGGCGGAGAGCGCCACGAGCAACGTGCGGTCCACGTTCCGGTCCGCCGCCTTGCCGCCCGCAGTGTTGCCAATGAAGAGCCCCACACCGAACAGGATCAGCAGCCACGGCACGGTGGAGGCGGCGAACCCGGTCACCTCGGTGAGCGTAAAGGCGATGTAGGTGAAAGCGCCGAACATGCCGCCGTAGCCGAGGACCGTGACGAGGATGGAGAGCCAGACCTGGCCGGACCGGAAGGCCCGGAGCTCCCCGCGCAGGCCGCCGGCCTGGCCTGCACCGGTTTTCGGCACCAGAGTGAGGATGCCGACCAGGGCCAGGATGCCGATGACCGTGATCGCCCAGAAGGTGGACCGCCAGCCGGCGGCCTGGCCCAGCATGGTGCCGAACGGGACGCCCAGAACATTGGCCGCCGTGAGACCGGTGAACATGATGGCGATTGCCCCGGCTTTTTTGGTGGGGGCGACCATGCTGGCGGCGACCACCGCGCCGATGCCGAAGAAGGCGCCGTGCGCGAGTGCCGCGATGATGCGGCCGATCATCATCAGCGAGTAGTCCGGCGCGACGGCCGAGATCAGGTTGCCGGCGATGAACAGCACCATCAGCACGGCCAGGACCGGTTTGCGCTCGAAGCGCGTCACGGCGGCGGTCAGGAGCAGTGCTCCGACAACGACGGCGAGTGCGTAGCCGGAGATGAGCCAGCCGGCCGTGGCCTCGCTGACCTGGAAGTCTGCGGCCACTTCGGGCAGCAGTCCCATGATGACGAACTCGGTGAGTCCGATCCCGAACCCGCCGAGGGCGAGTGCTATCAGGCCGATTGGCATGGAGTAGCTCCTTCAAAACTGTACGGAAAGATTTGCGAAGCGTAAGCTAGTAGTTGCAGACGCGTTATTTATTGTTGCACAAGCAAGTATGCCGCGCAAGCAACTAATTTGTGGACTGCGTGCGTTCCGGGGTTTTCGGGGCGGGCAGGCTGATCTGAAGGGAAGAACTGATGGGCATCAAGGACGACGCCGTCGAGGTCCGGGCGCAAGGCTGGCGGACCCTGGCGGCCTTGCACGGACTGATCGAGGCGGAGCTGGAACGCGCCCTGCAGGCTGCGGCGCAGCTGTCCGTCGTGGAGTACACCGTGCTGGATGCGCTGAGCCGCCAGGACGGCTGGCACATGCGGATGCAGCAGCTGGCACGCGCCACCGCGTTGAGCGCGAGCGCCACCACACGCCTGGTCAACCGGCTCGAGGACCGGGGCCTGCTGACCCGGATCCTGTGCGCCGATGACCGTCGGGGAATCTACACCGAGCTCACCCCCAGCGGGATCAAGCTGCTGGAAGAGGCCCGGCCCAGCCATGACGCCACACTGGAGCGTGCGCTGGCCGAGGCGCAGGAGGTGCCGGAGCTGGCGCCCCTGGTCGATGCGCTCCCGAAGCTGCACGCGAACGTGTAGCTCCACGCCGCGCCCGGATACGCAGAGAGCCCGCCCGCGGCTGCCGGTGGCGCCGGGGGCGGGACCTATCTAGCGTGTGGAGACTACGCTGTCAGCGGCTCACCTTCTCGATGCGTTGCTTCATCGCCTCCAGCTGGTAGCGGGAGACCTCGGCGGCGTTGTCGTCCTCGGCGAAGACGCTGGAGACCATCACGGTGTCCTCCCGGTCCAGGAACCCGATTTCCTTCAGGCCCCCGAAGAACTCATCCCAGTTGACGTCGCCGTCGCCTATTTTCAGGTGCTGGTGCACCCGGACCGGGTTGCCGGGCGGGTTGGTGATGTAGCGCAGCCCGTGCGAGGCGTGGTGGTCCATGGTGTCGGCCACGTGGACCAGGCGGAGCTTGTCCCCCGCCGCGCGCATGATGTCCAGCGGCGCGTCCTTCATGTGGAAACTGTGTGAGGCCACGTAGACCAGGCCCACGTTCTTGGAGTTCAGGCCGCGGATCACCCGGATCGCGGCGAGGCCTTCCTCGACGAAGTCGTCCGGGTGCGGGTCGATCAGGAGGTCAATCCCCTCCCGCTCGATGATCGGCAGCAGTTCCTCCATGGAGCGGTAGAACGCACGTTCGGATTCCTCGGCCTTCTCCGGCCGGCCGGAGAATTCGGTGTTCATCGTGCTGACGCCCAGGTCCACGGCGATCTGGATGGCGCGCTTCCAATAACGGACGGCGGCTTCGCGGGCGTCCTCGTCCGGACCGGACCAGCGGAGCACTGGCAGCACGGAGGCAATTTCGATCCCGGCGTCCCTGCACGCCGCCTTGAGCTGGCCCACCAGTTCGTCGTCGGCCTTCGGGTGGTTGAAGAAGGGGATGAAGTCGGCGTGCGGGGTCATCTGCATGTACTGGTAGCCGAGGTCCGCCACCACCCGGGGAAATTCGAGCAGGCGGTGCGAGTGGTGGAAGGGCGTGGGATCAAGGGCGATTTTCACGGGGAACACTCCATGCTGGATCTGGCGGGGTGGGCGTGGGACCGGATGGACCGGGAGGGGGCGCCCCACTCCCGTCCGTCCTAGCGGTAGAGCGCGGGCTTGGCGTTGAGCTTCACGGCGACCTTTTCGCCGTTCTTCTGCGCCTCGACGCCGGCCTCGCAGCAGGCGGCGGTGGCGTACCCGTCCCAGGCCGTCGGTCCGCCGATTTCACCGCGGACGGCGGCGTCCACCCACGACTGGAGTTCGACGTCGTAGGCGGCGCCGAAGCGCTCCTCGAAGCCGGGGGCGATGTTTCCGCCCCAGCGGCCGGCAGTGCGGGTGTACGGGCCCTTGTCGCCGCCGATGCTGACGATGCCGTCCTCGAAGGACGCCTGCGTGGCCACCTCGTAGCCGAACTTGGCGTTGACGAAGATCTCGACGTCGGCCAGGACGCCGGATTCGGTTTCGATCAGCACGTGCTGCGGGTCGTGCTGGCCTGCCGGGGCGTTCTTGGAAGCCTTGCCGAGGCGGACCTGGACGGAGGTGATCTCCTCGCCGGTGAAGAACCGGATGGCGTCGAACTCGTGCACCACGGAGTCGTTGATCAGCATCTCGTTGGTGAAGCCGGCCGGGGTGGTCGGGTTGCGGTGCTGGTGGTGCAGCATCAGCAGCTCGCCGAGTTCGGAGCTCCGGACGATGTCGCCCAGGGCGGCGTATTCGGCGTCGAAGCGGCGCATAAAGCCCACCTGGATGCGCTGGCGGCCCAGCTGTTCCTCGGCCTGGACGATCCTCCAGGCGGAAGCGGCGTCCGGGGTGAGCGGCTTCTCGCAGAGGATCGGGATGTCTTTGGCGATCGCCTTGAGCAGGATGTCCTCGTGCAGGAAGCCGGGCGTGGCGATCAGCACGGCGTTGACGTCGCCGTTGTTGAGCGCCTCGTCGGCGCCGGCCAGGGCGACGGCGCCCGGGGTCCCCTCGAGGGCGGCCTGGGCGCGGGCCAGGTCGACGTCGACGACGGCGGCAACCTCCGCGCCGTGGATGCGGGTGTTGAGCCGCTGGATGTGGTCTGCGCCCATACGGCCGGCGCCGATGACAGCTACGCGGAGGGTCTTGGTCATGGTTCTGGTCCTTCGTTCTGGTTGACGTCTAGTTGACGGCGGTGCGGGAGCCGCAGGAGAGCAGGTAGTTGCGGGTGCGCTTGGCGATGGGCATCGGGACGTCGAAGGCGACGGGGTACATGTCCTGTTCCACGATGCCAAAGATCGGGCGGTTCAGCGCCTCGACGGCCTCGATGACGGCGCGCAGGTCCGGCAGGCCGTTCGGCGGTTCTGTCATGACGCCCGCCAGGTTGGCGGCGGCCCAGGTCATGTTTTGCTCGTTGACTTGTTGGAGGATGTCCGGGTTGATCTGCTTGAGGTGCAGGTAGCCGATCCGGTCCGGGTAGTTCTTGATCAGCTCCAGGCTGGAGGCGCCGCAGTACTCGGCGTGCCCGGTGTCCAGGCAGAGATTGAGGTACTGGCCGTCCGTGGCGGCGAGCAGGGTCTCGATGTCCTCCTGCGCGCCGACGTGGGAGTCCGCGTGGGAGTGGAACTGCTGCTTCAGGCCGAAGTCTTCCAGCAGGGTCTTGCCGAGCCGGTTGTGTCCGGCGAAGAGGTCGGCCCATGCCTTTTCGGTGAGCTCGCCGCTCTCCACCGCCTCGCCGGTGACGTCGTCGCGCCACATCGCGGGGATGACCACCATGTGCTCCCCGCCCATCGCGGCGGTGAGTTCGGCGACCTTGCGGGCCGGCTCCCAGGCGGTTTCCCACTGGTCCAGGCCGCGGTGGAAGGCGGTGAACACGGTGCCGGCGGAGATCTGCAGGTCGCGGGCCTTGAGCTCCTCGGCGAGCCGTGCGGGGTCGGTGGGCAGGTAGCCGTAGGGGCCGAGTTCGATCCACTTGTAGCCGGATTCGGCCACCTCGTCCAGGAAGCGTTCCCACGGCGTCTGCTGCGGGTCGTCCGGGAACCAGACGCCCCAGGAGTCCGGCGCGGTGCCGATGATCAGCTTGTTCTCAGTCATGACAGCGTTGTCTTCCTTCTTGGGGCCGGAGTTAGTTGGACGGGAAGTTGTAGGAGGCGCCCGAGGCGTGGGTGGGTTCGGGCCAGCGGGACGTGACCACCTTGCCGCGGGTGTAGAAGGAGACGCCTTCGGGGCCGTAGATGTGCTTGTCGCCGAACAGCGAGGCCTTCCAGCCGCCGAAGGAGTGGTGTGCCACCGGCACGGGCAGCGGCACGTTGATGCCGATCATGCCCACGGTGACGGAGCGCTGGAACTTGCGGGCGTGGGCGCCGGAGGAGGTGAAGATCGCGGTGCCGTTGCCGTAGGGGTTGGAGTTGATCAGGGCGATGCCGGCGTCGAGGTCTTCCACCCGGACCACCACCAGGACGGGGCCGAAGATTTCCTCGCTGTAGGCGGTCATTTCGGTCTTGACGTGGTCGATCACGGTGGGGCCCACCCAGAAGCCGTCTTCGTGGCCGGGGACCACGAGGTCGCGGCCGTCGACCACCATGGCGGCGCCGGCTGCTTCGGCTTCGGTGACGATCCGTACGATGCGTTCCTTGGAGGCCGGGGTGATGACCGGGCCCATTTCGGCGTCGGGGGCGGTGCCGTTGTTGACCTTGACGGCCAGGGCGCGTTCTTCGACTTTCTTGACGATCAGGTCCGCGGCGTCCCCGACGGCGACGGCGACGGAGATGGCCATGCAGCGTTCCCCGGCGGAGCCGAAGGCGGCG
>CALMVY010000074.1 GCA_937873245.1 uncultured Arthrobacter sp.
CGCCGGGATGGGCGGCACCGCGCTGGCCGCGTTCCTGAACCCGCGGCTGGTCGCCGGAATCGGCTACTTCCCCACACACCTGCTGATCGCGGCCATCCTCGCGGTCATGGCGGCCCTGGTCTGGTTCCTGATGAAGGAAGCGCCGGGCTGGACCCGCAACAACCTCCCGGTCCTGCCTAAGCTGCTCGACGCCGTGAAGACCCCGGTCACGTGGAAGATGTGTTTCCTCTACGCCGTCGTCTTCGGCGGCTTTGTCTCCTTCGCCACGTACCTGCCCACCTACCTCCGGGACGTGTACAGTTTCGATCCGAGCGGCGCCGGGGCGCGGACCGCCGGCTTCGCGCTGGCGGCCGTGCTGGCACGGCCGCTGGGCGGCGTGCTCGCGGACAAGTTCGGGCCCAAGCCGATTGTGATCACCTCACTGACGGGCGTCGCGGTCCTGGCCTGGGTGGTGAACCTGCAGCCCGACGGCGAAGTCCCCGCCGGACTGACGTTCGTCGCCATGGCGGCGGCGCTGGGCCTCGGGACAGGCGGGGTGTTCGCCTGGGTGGGCGTGCTCGCCCCGCCGGGGAAAGTCGGCAGCATCAGCGGCGTGGTCAGCGCGGCCGGGGGCCTGGGCGGCTATTTCCCGCCGCTGATCATGGGTGCGACGTACGACGCCGCGACGCACAGCTACTCGATCGGGCTGCTGTTGCTTGTGGTCACAGCGCTTGCTGCGCTGGCCTTCACGATCTTTTCCCTGCCCGGCCGGGCAAAGACCGTGAAGGCCAGCATGGCCGCCTAGCCGGGGCTGCGTGCCGCGGGGTGGCTAGCCGAAGGCCAGATGCGCCACCGTGAAGATCGCGAGCCCGGCGAGGGCTCCCACCACGGTGCCGTTGATCCGGATGAACTGCAGGTCCTTGCCGATCTGGAGCTCGATCTTCTGCGAGGTTTCCTCGGCGTCCCAGCGGGCCACGGTATCGGTGATCACCCCGGCGATGTCCGAGCGGTAGGTCCTGACGAGGTACCCCGCGGCGTCGCCGATCCACTTGTTCACTTTGCCGGCCAGTTCGGGGTCGACCACCAGCCGGGTGCCGAAGTCATGCACGGCGGCCTTGAACCGCACGGTCAGTTCGCTGTGCGGGTCGTCGACGGCGGAGAGCAGGGCGGCCTTGATGGTGCCCCAGGTGCGGGAGGCGAGTTCCCGGATCTCGGGATCGCCCAGGACCTGGGCCTTGATACCCTCGGCCCGGGCGATCATCACCGGATCATGCTGCAGGTCCTGCGCAAGGTCCTTGAGGTACTTGTCGATCGACAGGCGCACCTGGTGCTGCGGGTCGGACTGCACGGCGCGGGTGAACTTCAGGATTTCCACGTAGACCTTGTCGCCCACGAGCCCGTCCACAAACGACGGCACCCAGGTCGGGGAACGGTCGGTGACCAGCCTGTTGACTGTCTCCTGGTTGTCCCGTACCCAGTCCACCGTGCGGTCCACGAGCACGTCCACCAGTGCGTGGTGGTGCCCGTCTTCGAAGATCCGCTGGGCGACCCGCCCCACCGGAGGACCCCACGGCGGGGCGAGCAGATGCTTGCGGACCATGCCCTCGATCACGGCCTGGACGTCGTCGTCGTTGAGGACCGTGAAGGCGCCGCGGATGACGGCGGCGCCCTCCTTGGCGACCCGCTCGGCGCCACCGGGCCCGGAGAGCCAGGCCCCGGCCTTGCGGGCGATGTCGACGGAGGCCAGCTTTTCGTGGACCACCTGCTCGGAGAGGAAATTGGTTTCCACGAATTCGCCCAGCGAGGCGCCGATCTGGTCCTTGCGCTGCGGAATGATGGCGGTGTGCGGGATCTTCACACCCATCGGGTACTTGAACAGGGCTGTCACGGCGAACCAGTCGGCGAGGGCGCCCACCATGCCGCCCTCGGCCGCGGCCCGGACGTATTCGAGCCAGGGGTACTGCTTCTGCAAGGCGAAGGCGACCACAAAGATGATGGCCATCAGGACCAGCAGCGAGAGCGCCAGCAGCTTCATTTTCCGCAGCGCGGATGCTTTCTCGGCGTCCATCGCGGCCAGGGTCTGACGGCGGGAGGCATCGCCGGCCGCGGCATCTCCGGGGCCGGCGGGGCCTTCCGGACGGGTACTTGGCTCAGTATTCACCTGCATGTGCCCAGCCTAGCCCCGCTTTGGCAGGGGCCGTCCGCTAACGTGTCAGCATGACGACTGACGAGTCCACCGCAACCCGTCCGCTGGTCTACGCCCACCGCGGTGCGAGCGAAGCGTTTGCCGAGCACACCCGGGCCGCGTACCTGCAGGCAATCGCCGACGGCGCCGATGGCGTGGAATGCGACATCCACCTCACCCGGGACCAGCATGCGGTGCTGCTGCACGACGCCAATCTGGACCGCACCTCGGACGGTACCGGCCCCGTGGCGGACCGGACGCTCCACGAGCTCCGGCAGCTGGACTTCTCCTCCTGGAAGGGCGCCCGGATTCCGGACGAATACGGCGGCAAGTCCGCCCAGTTCCTGACCCTCCCGGAACTGCTGGTGCTGCTGCGGAACGCCGGCCGGGAAATCGGCCTGGCGATTGAGTTCAAACACCCCAGCCCTTTCCAGCTCAAGCTGGAAGACCGGGTCCTGGAGGTCCTCTTGTCCGCAGGCTGGGATCCGGCGACGTCCCGGCTGGGGAACATCAAGGTGTCCTTCATGAGCTTCAGCCCGGATTCGGTGAAGCACCTGCTGAAGTCCGTGCCGGCCTCCGCCGTGTGCCAGCTCGTGGACGACATCAACGTTGAGGAAATCCGGGAGGAGCTCGGCCTGGGAGCCATCACCGGCGGGGCGCTGGCGAACGTGATGAAGGCCGCGCAAACCGAAGCCGAGCGGATCCTGGACGACTGTGAGACAGGGCTCGCCGGGCCGGGCATCAACTATGTCCGTGAGCATTCCCGGACCATCCGGCGCTGGCTCGGCTCCGGCCGCCGCTTCCGGGTGTGGACCGTGGACTCGGAATACGACGTTGCGCTCTGCCAGGGGCTCGGGATCCACGAGATCACCACGAACCGGCCCGCGCAGGTCCTCGCCCAGCTGTCGGCCGGGGCCCGGAGCCTCTAAGCGGGCAGCGTCACGGGCGCTGCAGCTACGGGGAAACGGCCCGCACCTGTCCGGGCTGCCGGGCGGCGTGCTGCTGCAGGGGCTGTTCCGCCGTGAGCGCACGCGCACCGGGGCCGGGTCTCCGTCCTGCCCCGGACCCTTTATCCGGAGCGGCTCAGGCACTATGGTTCTGGGCATGGGGGTCCCCAACACGAGGAACAGCCGCGCAAGGTCAGCGACCTCGGTCGCGGCAGTCCTGGTTTCGATCGGTCTCTTAGCGGGGTGTACCACTGCCCGGCCGGATTTCGTCACACCGGGCGCTGGACCCGGGCCCCTGCTGGAACGCGCGGAAGGCGTGGACGCGCGCGCGGTGCTGGAGGCGTTCAAGGACCGGGGCATGGTGGACCACCTCTTAGCGCTGCAGCGCGTCGCTGATGACAATGATGGCAACCGTGCGTCCGGCACATCCGGATATGAGGACTCCGCCCGGTACGTCGAGGAGCAGCTGCGCGCCGCTGGGTATTCACCCGTCCGGCAGGCCTTCAGCTACCGGCGGGATGGCGAGCGGGTGGAGTCCTTCAACATCCTTGCCGACACGGAGGGCAGTGCTGATCAGTCCATTGTCGTGGGAGGCCATTTGGACTCCGTGCAAAACGGTCCCGGAATCAACGACAACGGCAGCGGCGTCGCGGCCGTCCTGGAAACCGCCCGGTGGATGAAGGAGACCGGGATCAAGCCGGTGAACCGGGTTCGGTTCGCGTTCTGGTCCGCCGAAGAGGATGACCTCGATGGTTCCCGGCATTACGTCGACGGGCTGAGCGGGGCCGATATCCGCAGGACAGCGGCCTACCTGAATGTGGACATGGCGGCCTCGCCGAACGGCGTGAGGTCTTTCCACGACGGCGACGGGTCCGATTTCGGGGACGCCGGTCCGGAGGGCTCCCAGCAGGTAGAAGAAGTATTCTTCCGCTACTTCCAAGAGAACTCGCTGCCGGCGGAGACCACGGTCTTTGACGGCGGATCCGACTACGAACCGTTCGTGAAGAACGGTATTCCCAGCGGAGGGCTGTTCTCTGGCGACGTGGAATCCAAGACCAAGGCGCAGGCGCAGGCCTATGGCGGCGTGGCCGGAAAGGACCTCGATTCCTGCTACCACAAGGCCTGCGACACCATCAAAAACATCAATCCGGAACTGCTCAAGGAAATGTCCGGCGCCCTCGCCTACGCCACCGTGACTTTCGCCATGGCACAGCAGGGCTAACCCGCGCGACCGAAGGCGCCGTGCCGTTCAGAGACCGGGCGACGTCAGCAGGCATCGGAGAGGTTAGCCGTGGGTGGGTTCGCCGGTGATCCGGTGGTCGGCGTGGTTGATGGTTTCGCGGATGAGCCGGACGAGGTGTCCGTCGTGGAGGGAGTAGATGACGTGGCGGCCGTCTTTGCGGGTGTCCACGAGGCCGCTGAGCCGGAGTTTGGCCAGGTGCTGGCTGGCCACGGTCCGCGGCACCCCGGCTGCCGCGGTGAGTTCGGAGACGGTTTTGGGGCCGTCGGCCAGCTGCCAAAGCAGGTGCAGGCGGGTCGGTTCGGCGAGCATCCGCAACGTACCGGCGGCGGTCTCCAGCAGTTGGGGTCCCGGGCTGACCTGGTGGGCCAGGGACGGGGTGCCAGGGGCGGGGACGGGTGAGTTATTAGGTTGACTGCCCAACGTTCTGCTCCTTCTCCGCCGGCTCCGTGGCTGTTGCGGCGTCGTGACGTGGCCAGGACAGGAATGCGGCTGCACTGCCTATCATCGCAATAATTGTCAGCGCCACGGCAGCCCAGCCCAAACCGGCTACCGCCCCGATCCACCCGGCCAGCGGATACGTCAGGACGTAGCAGGCGTGAGAGAGGGAGAACTGGGCCGTGAACACGTACGGCCGGGTCTCGTCCGTTGACGCGTCCCGCAACAGGCGCGCAGAGGGAGTGAGGATGGTGGCGTTCGCGGCGCCGAGCAGGAACCACAGGCCCAGCAGCAGCCACCAGCCCGGCCCGGGGACACCCGGCATCGTCAGTGCCGCCGCGCCGGCCAGGACCAGCGGAATCACAGCCGCGCCGGAGAGCATCACGGCCCGGTCACCGAACCGGTCCAGGGCCCGTGGCGCAGACAAGGCCACGATCATCGACCCGACCCCGAAGCAGGCCAGGGCCAGCGCCAAGTCCGTGTCGGGACGCTGCAGGACATCCCGGACATAGACCACGGTGTTGACCAGCACCAGCGCCGTCGGCGCCGCGACGACGAGGTTCAGGGCCAGCAGGGACCGCAGTCGGCGGTTCCGCCAGAAGATCCGGGCACCCAGGGTCGTCCGGTGCCACAGCGACGCTTGCGGGGCCGCGGAGACGGTGACCCGCGGCAGGACGGTGGTCACGACCAACAACGCCGAGAAGACGAACCCTCCGACGGTGCCCAGGAACAGGTTGTTGTAGCTGAGCACTGTCAGCAGCAGCGCGGCGATGGCGGGGCTCCCCGTCGACTCCATGCAAT
>CALMVY010000075.1 GCA_937873245.1 uncultured Arthrobacter sp.
TCACCGACTCGATGTAGCCGTGGCACACCACGCGGCCGCGGTCCGGCAACCCCCTCACAGAGACGGAAGAGGCCGGATCCTGGCGGGGGGCATCAGCCAATCTGGGTGATCTCCGGTCCACGTTCGGGCCGCTCGAGGTCCGGGGCGGCCTGCGGCGCGGGCACGGCGTTGTCCTTCGGCAGGCGGAGCTGCAGCAGGTCGCGCGGCGGCATCGGGTTCTCACCGCGGACCACCACAATCTGCCGGAACAGGCGCTCGAGCCCCGCGGCCGCGTCGCGGTCCACAGCGGCCTCCCCGCCGAACACGCCACGGAGGAACCAGCGCGGGCCATCGACGCCAACGAAGCGGGCAACGCGGTAGCCATGGCTTCCGTCGGTGCCGCCGACCGGGAGCTTGGCGAGCAGCTCGGTGCCGAAGCCGCCCGGGACTTCCTCGACCTGGCCGCCCTGGCTGCCGACCGACTGGCCGATCTGCTCACGGATTTCGTCCCACAGGCCCTCGGAGCGCGGAGCCGCGAAAGCCTGGAGCTGGAGGCTTGAGCCGTTCAGGTCCATCGTGACGGCGACAACGCGCTGCGTGGCCTCTTCGACCTCAAGCCGGAGCTGGAGGCCTTCCGCGGGGGCGATCAGGAGCGCCCCGAGGTCCACGTAGCCGTCCTGGTCCTCGACTTCCGAGACGTCAAAGGGGCCAGTGGCGCCGCGGCCGGGAACAGCGGAGGAAGCCCCGGCAGCGCCGGGCGCCGCGGCGTCGTCGGCGGAAGCGTCAGCAACTGCCTCCGGGGTTTCCCCGGGGTCGGTCAGCTGTTCCTGCTTGGCTTTCCTGCCACGCCCAAAAACCATGGGGTTGTCTCCTTAGTTGTGATCCTGTGCCGCCGCGGTGCCCCGCGTCCGCGTGGTGCCCGCCGTCTCATCCTGTGCTCGTGCAGAGAACGGTCGGCTGATACGTCCTGCAAAATCGGTCCTGCTGGTAAGTCCCTGGGTAATACTGCGGGTCTTCGCGGCCGGCGGTCAGACCGGCGCGCCGAAACCGCCGGTGGATCCGAAGCCTCCGCCGCCGCGAACCGAGCCGCTGAGATCCTGGACGGGCAGGAACCGGGCGTACTCCACGCGCTGAATAACCATTTGTGCAATTCTATCGCCGCGCTTGAGCTCGATCGCCTGCCGGCGGTCAGTATTGAGCAGCGTCACCGCAATTTCTCCCCGGTAGCCGGCGTCGACGGTTCCGGGCGCGTTCACCACGGTCAGGCCGTGCTTGGTGGCGAGCCCGGACCGCGGGTGGATCAGGGCCACGAAGCCATCAGGGAGGGCAATGGAAACGCCCGTGGGAACCAGCCTGCGCTCCCCCGGTTCCAGCACCACGTCCTCGCGGCTGCGCAGGTCCGCTCCGGCGTCGCCGGGGTGCGCATACGACGGCGGCTCCAGGCCGTCGTCGAGCATTTTCAGCTGAACCGTCAGCGTGGGGGTCCCGTATTCTGCCGCTGCCTCTGCTGCAGTCGTTTCTTCAGTCACAGTCCCTCACTCTAACGCCAGCGGGGAAGATGAGCCTAGCCGCGGCCGGAAGGGGGCGGACGGGAATGGCCACTTCAAGGGCCAAGGTGAATTAGGCGGGAAAAAGTGAAAAGCTGGGCCTATGCCCGAATCCAGTGCAGCCGTGCCTGCAACCAACAGCACCCCCAGCGACACCGTTCTGTACAACGAGAAGCTCTGGCCGAACATGTGGGTCTGGCTGGTGTCGGCGGGACTGTCGGGCGCCGGGATCCTCGTGCTGGCCCCCGTCAGCCTGGCGGCCGGGTTCACCGCAGCGGTTGTCCTGTTCGTCATCATCGCCGTGCTGCTGGTCCTCTCGACCCCCGCCATCACCGTGACCGGCTCCACCCTTCGCGTCGGCAGGGCCACCATTGAACGCCGCTTCGTAGGCAGCGCGTCCGCCTTCCGCGGTGCGGAGGCGACGGCCGAACGCGGCACACGCCTGAACGGCCTTGCCTTCCAGTGCATCCGCGGATGGATCGATCCGGTGGTCCGCATGGAGATCACCGACCCCTCCGACCGCACACCCTACTGGCTCACATCGACCCGCCACCCGGACAAGCTGCTCGCCGCGCTGAATTCCTAGCCTTCGCAGAGGCTTTAGCCCTCGCAGTCCCTGCAGAACTTCAGGCCGTCCTTCTCGCGGGCAACCTGCGAACGGTGGCGGACCAGGAAGCAGGAGGCACAGGTGAACTCGTCGGCCTGGGCCGGCAGGACCTGGACCAGCAGTTCCTCCCCGGACAAGTCCGCGCCGGGGAGTTCATAGCCTTCGGCAAGGTCTGATTCGTCTTCATCGACCACTGCGGACGGCTTTTCCGTGCGCCGCGCCTTCAACGCCTCAAGGGAGTCCTCGCTGAGGTCCTCCTCGGTCTTGCGTGGCGCATCGTAGTCTGTCGCCATTATTTGTAGTTCACACTCCGCAGTCGTTCGGTTGGGTCGCCGTCCCCGGGTGGTCCTGCGGGCTGTAGCCCCGGAACCCCGGGAGCGGTTCTCCGGTGTCAACGCCGGCCACGCGGTTTTTGTGCCCGATGTCGGGTCATTTTTGCTTAAGCCTCCGGTGAAAGCCAGAGTCCTCTGGTCTGCGGCCGCGGGGCTCCCGCCGCCGCATCCGGGACCGGACCACCCGGGCACCCACGAAGGAGCGGAGAACCGGCGTAAATTCGCGGAAAATCACGGCGCGCCCTCCGTCCTCACCGGAATTGGCCCGCATCGGTGGCAGAGTTTCGATTGTTAGTAATGCCAGGGTGGAGGATTTGTATGCAGGATCTACGGCTTGTAGGCGTCCACGACGACGGGGAGCATCTCCTGTTGAGCGGCACCGGCGGCGAGATGTTCCAGCTGCCAATCGATGAAGCACTTCGGGTGGCAGCGAGCCGGACGACGGCCAAAGCCGCCTCCGTCGCGGGCGCCACACCTATTGCCATGTCTCCGCGCGATATCCAGGCGCGGATCCGCAGCGGCGCGACGGCGGCAGAGGTGGCGGAACTCTCCGGAATTCCGCTCGCGAAAGTCCAGCGCTACGAGGGCCCGGTGCTCGCCGAGCGCGAGTACGTTGCCCAGCAGGCCCGCAAAGTGGAAGTCGCCGCCCCCGCCCCCGGCCACGACGTGTACCGGTCGGTGTTCGGGGACCACCCGGCGTCGCTCGGCGACATGGTGGCCCACCGGCTCAGCGCGCACGGCATTGAAGCCTCGTCGGTGGAGTGGGACTCCTGGCGGCGCCCGGACGGCAGCTGGAACGTGGTGGCACGCTTCGAAGCCAAGCCCGGCGGCCCCGCCGGCATCGGCGAGGAACCCCCGGCCATGTGGACGTTCAGCCCGGCCCGGAAATCCCTGCTGAACGCCAACCGCTGGGCGCAGCAGCTCAGCGAACTGGAGCCCCTGGACGGTCCCGTACCGGCCCGCCGGCTCACCGCCGTCTCCGACCGGCCCTTTGACTTTGAAACCGATGCGGAAGCTGCCGCGCGCACCGCAACCGCCCAGCTCCAGGTCGTCCAGCAGCTCCAGCTGCAGCAGGAGCAGGAATCCGACGGGCTGCTGGACATGCTGCGTTCGCGCCGCGGGCAGCGCCTGGGATTGGACGAAGACGCCGACGATGCCCTTGCCAAGCTGCTGACCAACGGCGTCCCCGCGGCCCACCCGCGGCCCTCCGAGGTCCTCGCGGAGGTACCGGCCGGCCCGGACAGCGACGAACACGACGGCGACGGGCCGGACAGCGACGGGTCCCCCAGCGAGGAAGCGGGGACCCTTCCGGAGCCGGAGCATGGGGAGGCCCCCGGGACGGAACCCCGCCCGGCCTCCGATCCGTGGGAACGCCGCCGCGACGGCAGGCCCTCGATCATGTCCCGGCTCACCCTGGCTCCGCGCCATGACGACGGTCCGGAGGATGCCCTCAAGCTCCACGATGGCGTCAGCACCGAAACCCGGGAAATCACCATCGCGGCGTCACAGTTGCGGCCCGTGGCCCAGCACGGACCCACCTCCAGCCCGGGGCTGGACGAGCTCCTGGGCGGCGGAACCTCGCGCCGCCAGCAGCGTGAGGCCGCGGCCCCTGCCCGGGAGGACCGCGACGCGGAGCAACCGGAACGCCAGCCGGCGAAGCCGAAGCGCTCCAGCATTCCGAGCTGGGACGAAATCGTTTTCGGGGCCCGCGGCGACTAGCTGAGGCCACGAACCCCAGGGCCCTGGCAGTCAGAAATGCGCTGGCAGCCAGACACGCGCAGTCAGGCAAATGCGCGCAGTCAGGCGCGGGGGGCCCTCTTTCCGTCCGCCTGGAAGCAGAGCAGCGGAACTTCGCGTTCGGCCTTCGTCAGCGAACCGTGCTGGCCCACCACTTCAAGGGCGGTCGCCCGGACGCGCCGGGTGTCATAGAACGCCAGCGGCTCCCGGGCAGCGATCATCACGTCGCCGATCCGCAGGGCGACCTCGGCCCTGACGTCGCCGAAGAGCCCCGCGGTAATGGCTTGCTCCCGCGTGAAGGCCCAGATCCGCTCGCCGAAGCGCGCACGCCAGGCATCAATGAGCCGTTCGCGGCCGGCGTCGCCCTCCGGCTCCTCAAGGTAGAGGTGGACCATCCGCGGCTCTCCGGCGGTGTGGCGGACCCCGGCAATGAGGGCAGGGTCGGCCGAATAGTCGATCCGCTGGGATTCCGGCACATCGAGCATGCCGTGATCCGCTGTGAGCAGGATGGTGGTGCCTGCCGGCAGGGTGGCGCTGAGCCGTTTCACGGTGGCGTCCAGTTCCTCAAGCTGGTGCTCCCACTGCGGTGACTGGCAGCCGTGGCGGTGCCCGGCCTTGTCCAGTTCATTGACGTAGAAGTACATCAGCGAGGTGCCCGCACCGGCCATGGCCTCCGCGGCGGCCGCGGTCCTGGCATGTGAGGTGGTGGCAGTGACATAGCGGCCTCCGCGAAGCGCGGCCCGGGTCATGGCGGAGTCGCTGAACTGCGGGAGGCTGACCGTGACGACGTCGACGTGTTCCGCGGCCCGTTCGAACACGGTCGGGAACGGCTGCCAGACCTGCGGATCGACGCCGGCGTCCCAGCCGCCGAGCATGTTGACCACCCGGTCCTGGTCCGGGTCCAGCACGTCATACCCCACCATGCCGTGCTGCCCGGCCGCGCGGCCGGTGCCGAAGCTGGCCAGCGAGGCTGCAGTGGTGGAAGGAAAGGCCGAGTCCAGGGAGACCGGCACCGGCCCCTGGCCGGACTGCATGACGGAGCGAAGGAAGGGTGTGTGCGCTGACTTCTGCTTCAGCAAATTGCGGCCAAGCCCGTCGGCGAGGACGACGCAGACGCGCCGGGAGGCAGGCAGGTTCAGGCGGTTCTCGAAGCCGGGAACGCCCAGGCTGGCCGCGGCGCTCGTGAGCACCTCGGCGACGGACCGGCTGCCAAAGGCCGGGGCCGCGGGCATGCTCCCGGCAGCGGCCCGGACCGTGGTCTGGACTGAGGCCGGGGCGGAGGACAACGGTTCAGGCACGCGGACCGGCGCCATCTCAGCGCTGGTGGCCGCGGCTGGCGCGGTTCCCGAAGACACCCATCCGCGGACGGGGCGGGAGCCCGGGGCCGGTGTGGGGCACCGGGGCGGAGGATCCCGTGTTCACGGCGCGCAGGGCACGGGCGAACAGCTTGGCGTCCTGGACGGCCTGCAGGCCGTCGGCCTCCGCGCTGATCCGGAGCACGATGTCTTCCTGGGCGATGGTGCCGCTGTAGCCGTGATCGGCCTCGCACTGCGGGTCACCGCAGCTGGCCGGGCCCATGTCGAGGCGCTGGCCGCCGGACCAGGCGATGGACAGGGTCAGCTCGCGGACCGGATCCGACGGTTTGTAGTCCTGCGGCTGGGCGTACACGTAGCTGAGCACCACGGAGGCTATCTGCGTCACGGGCACGGATTCAGTGGATACCTGCGCCACGGTCTGCTCCCCCGCCTCGTCGAGCTGCTGGTCGTCCACGTGGGTGATCACCAGCATGTCCTCGGTCAGGACCAGCACGGTGATATGCCGGCGGACCTCCGCGCGGTCGAAGTGCGTCTCGAGGTGCACCAGGTGGGCCACGCAGTCGCGCCCGTCAAGGGCGTCGGCGACGACGTCGGCCACCAGCCGGGGATAGAAACCGGCCTGCTGGAGGGCCCCTTCCAGGCTTTGACCCTGCGCACTGTGGTCATGCAGGCCGTGGTGGTGCGCGCCCGGGCGTCCGGAGACTGTCGCCTGGGGCTTGGGTGTCGGAGACTGAAAGCTCATGGTTTCCATTTTCACAGATCGGCTGGGGACATGCTAACCATTGCCGGGCGGGCGGCGTCCCGCCGCAGCAGAACTCCCGCTGCGCGGGTTGTTCAGCTGCGCGGGTTGTTCAGCTGCGCGGGTTGTTCAGCTGCGCGGGTTGTTCAGCTGCGCATGGCGCGGCGCGCACTGTCGGTGCGCTGGGCGGCGTTGGCGATCCGGACGTCGGCGGACAGGATAGCTGCCCCCTCCGGCCCGGCCAGCACGGGGTTGAAGTCGACGAGGGCAATCTCCGGATGGTTGTCCTTGAGCCGGGTCAGCCGGGCGGCGAGGTCCTCCAGCGCCCGGGCATCCACGGCCGGCAACCCCTGGTAGCCAAAGAGTTTCCGCGAGGCCCGCGGCGCCCGGATGAAGTCATGCAGGTCGGAGCCGGAGAGCGGCGGCACCCGGTGGGCCCAGTCGTCGAGCAGGTTGACGGCGTCACCGGCCAGCCCGAACGACACCACCGGGCCCAGCAGCGGGTCCTCGATGGCGCGGAACGTGCAGGCCTGCCCCACCGGCGCCATGGTCTGCACTTCCAGCGACGGCGAGCCATAGCGTTCCAGCGACTTGCGCATCTCCAGCACGTTCCGCCGCAGCGAGTCCGCATCCTGGATGTCCAGGCGCACTCCGCCGAGGTCCAGCCGGTGCCGCAGCGCGGGGTCGGTGGTCTTCAATGCCACCGGCCAGCCGAGCCGGTCCGCGGCGGCGACGGCCTCATCGGCGGTTTCAAAGCCGGCGGACGGGACCACCCGGATGCCGTAGCGGGCCAGCAGGCCCGCGGCCGTCTCTGCGTCCAGCCGGACCAGGTGCTCGCCGCCCACCTTGTCCAGCAGCCGTTCCAGCTCGTCGTGCGTGCCGTCCGGGTCACAGCCCTCGGGTTCCACGAACAGGCCCTGGTCGCGGCCCAGCCACTGGGCGTAGCGGACCACGGATCCCAGCGCGGCCACAGCCGCCCCGGGATTGGAGTAGCAGGGAACCACCGGTGATCCCGCCTGGTCGCCTACCATTCCCTCCACGTAGATGGACGGGTCCAGCAGCCCGCTGAACGCCGCCACCACGGGTTTGCCGGCCGCCACGGAACATTCCGCAAGCACTCCGGCGATCTTTTCGACGGTGAGGCCGTGGGCCGGCAGCAGCGCCACCACAACCGCGTGTACGGAGTCGGCGGTGAGGACTTCCTGCAGGCTGTGCCGCAGCGCCGGCAGCGCCACGGACATCCCGGCGTCGAGGTCCACGTCGGTGACGATCCGCTCCACACCGAGCCCCTGCGCCGCCGCACTGTCCGCGACCACCTTGCCGAGCGCCGGCGAGTTGCTGAACACGGCCACCCCCGGCCCTTTCGGCAGGGGCTGGCTGGAGACGATCTGGGCGACGTCCATGAGCTGTTCGATGGTCTCCACGCGGATCACGCCGGCCTGGCGCATCATCGCGTCGAGGGCCTCCGGCGGGGCCTGCGTGGTGCGGACGGCGTGGCCGGGAGGCAGTCCGAGGCCCATCGCGTCGGACTTGGCCACGATGACCGGCTTGGTCCGGGCCAGGCGCCGGGCGAGCCGGGAAAACTTGCGCGGGTTGCCGATCGATTCCAGGTAGAGCCCGACGGCGGTGGTGTCGGCGTCGTCCTCCCAGAACTGCATCATGTCGTTGCCGGAGACGTCGGCGCGGTTGCCGGCCGAGAGGAACGTGGAGATCCCCACCCGGCGGCGGCTGGAGGCCGCGTAGAGGGAGACGCCGATCGCTGCCGACTGGCTGAACAGGCCCAGGCCCCCGCGGCGGCCCAGCGAGGGGGCCATCGAGGCGTTGAGGGACACCGCAGGGTTGGTGTTCATGATGCCCAGCGAGGCCGGGCCGATCACGCGCATGCCGTTCGCCCGGGCCTGCCGGACGAGTTCGCGCTGGCGGGCGAGGCCGCGTTCGCCGTCGTCCGCGTAGCCCGCCGTGGCCACCACGATCCCCTTCACCCCCGCGGCGCCGCATTCCTCCACGACCTTCGGGACCTCGGCGTACGGGACAGCGATGATGGCCAGGTTGACGGGGCCCGGCACCTCGGAGAGCCGGGCGAAGGAGAGCATGCCGGCGAGCTCGAAGGCCTCCGGGTTGATGGCGTAGACCGGGCCGGTGAAGCGGCCCTCAATGATGTGCTCCAGCAGCTGGTAGCCCACGGTGCCCCATTTGCGGCTGGCCCCGATGACGGCCACGGAGGACGGGGCGAGCAGTTCCTGGATGCTGCGGGCCTCCGCGCGGTGTTCCCGGGACTCCATCACGGCGCGGGACTTGTCCGTGGGGTCGATGTTGAACTCGAGGCTGACCACACCGTCGTCGAAGTGGCGTTTGACGTCGTACCCGGCGTCGGAGAACACCATCAGCATCTTCCGGTTTTCCGGGAGCACCTCGGCGCTGAACTTCCGGATCCCGTTTTCACGGGCGGCGGCCGCGAGGTGTTCGAGCAGGATGGACCCGATGCCGCGGCCCTGGTGCGCGTCGGCGATATTGAACGCGACTTCGGCTTCTTCGGGGTCATCGAGCCGGTCGTACCGGCCGATGCCCATGATCTCCCCGCCGATCGTGATCACGAGGGCCACCCGGTCCTTGTAGTCCACCTCGGTGAACCGTTTGAGTTCCTTGGCGGAGAGTTTGGACTTGAACGCGAAGAACCGCATGTAGATGGACTTCTGCGACTGCCCCCCGTGGAAGGCCTGGACGGCATCCGCGTCGGAGGGGTGGATGGGGCGCAGATGGGCCGTCCCGCCGTCGCGCAGGACAACATCGGCTTCCCAATATTCCGGATATACGCCGTCCACGGGCTGATCCACCATAGGCTTAGCCTAGTCATAAACTTTTGCAGCACACGTTCAGCACCCCCAGAAGGACCCACCAGCCTCATGGCCCGCCGCCAAACCCCGTCCCCGGCAGGGGAAGCCAGCCCGGACTTCACAGAAAATATCGTCGATATCGACGTTACGTCGGAGATGGAAGGATCGTTCCTCGAGTACGCCTATTCGGTGATCTACTCGCGGGCCCTTCCGGACGCCCGCGACGGGCTGAAACCGGTGCAGCGGCGCATCCTGTACATGATGAGCGAGATGGGCCTCCGCCCGGACCGCGGCCACGTCAAGGGCGCCCGCGTGGTGGGCGAGGTCATGGGCAAGCTGCACCCGCACGGCGACACGGCGATCTACGACGCGATGGTGCGCATGGCGCAGGACTTCTCCCTGCGGCTGCCGCTCATCGACGGGCACGGCAACTTCGGCTCGCTCGACGACGGCCCGGCAGCCCCGCGGTACACCGAGGCACGCCTCGCCGCCGCGGCGCTGACCCTCACGGACCACCTCGACGAGGACGTCGTCGACTTCGTCCCCAACTACGACAACCAGTTGACCCAGCCGGACGTGCTGCCGGCCGCGTTCCCGAACCTGCTGGTCAACGGCGCCACCGGCATCGCCGTCGGCATGGCCACCAACATGGCCCCGCACAACCTGGTGGAAGTGATCGCCGCCGCCCGGCACCTGATCGAGCACCCGGACGCCACGCTCGAGGACATCATGAAGTTCGTCCCCGGCCCGGACCTGCCCACCGGCGGCCGGATCGTCGGGCTGGACGGCATCCGCGACGCCTACGCCACCGGCCGCGGCTCCTTCAAGACCCGCGCCAAGGTGGAGGTCGAGCAGCTCTCCGCCCGCCGCACCGGGCTGGTGGTCACGGAACTGCCGTACATGGTGGGGCCGGAGAAGGTGATCGAGAAGATCAAGGACGCCGTCAACGGCAAGAAGCTCACCGGCATCAGCGACATCGTGGACCTCACGGACCGCAAGCATGGCCTCCGCCTGGTCATCGAGCTGAAGAACGGCTTCAACCCCAACGCCGTCCTCCAGCAGCTGTACCGCT
>CALMVY010000076.1 GCA_937873245.1 uncultured Arthrobacter sp.
CGGCGGATTCGACGGCCGCAGCGAGGACGACCTCGCCTACTTCCGCCGCGAGCACGAATTCCGCTCGGCGGAGATCTTCGAACAGCCCAATGGCGACTTTGCCGTCACCATCGCCCGCCAGTTCGTCGTCAGCTACTACCAGTTCGAGCTCTACCGCCGGCTGACGCAGTCCACCGACGCCACGCTGGCCGGCATCGCCGCCAAGGCCGTCAAGGAAGTGGATTACCACCGCGACCACAGCGCCCAGTGGGTGCTGCGCCTGGCCCAGGGGACCGACGAGTCCCGCGAGAAGATGATCCACGGCTTCAAGGTCATCTGGCCCTACGTGGACGAGCTGTTCCGTGACGACGAACTCACCGCCCGGCTCAGCGCGAGCGGTGCCGCCGTCGAGCCGTCCAGCCTGCGCGCCGACTTCGACCGCCTGACCGGCGAGGTCCTCGCCGCGGCCGAACTGGACGTCCCCAAGGTCCAGCCCGCCCCCGGCGGCGGACGCAAGGGGCTGCACTCCGAGCACCTCGGCTACCTCCTCGCCGAAATGCAGGTACTCGCCCGCGAGTACCCCGGAGCCAGCTGGTAACCACCATGGAAATGTACGTCAGCCACCCCACGGCCGCCGAGGGCAGGCCAGCGGAGCAGAAGACTCCCGAGCAGAAGGCCTGGGACCTCGCCGCCACCGTCTGCGACCCGGAAATCCCGGTGCTCACCATCGAGGACCTGGGGATCCTGCGCAACGTCCAGGTGACGAAGGAACCAGACGCGGACGACGGCGGAATGGTCCCCACAGTCCATATCACCATCACGCCCACGTACTCGGGCTGCCCTGCCATGGACGCCATCCGCGACGACCTCACGGCTGCGTTCCGCCGCGAAGGCTACCCCAGCGTCAACGTGGACATGGTGCTCTCCCCGGCCTGGACCACGGACTGGATGAGCGAGGCCGGCAAAGCCAAGCTGCAGGAGTACGGCATCGCGCCGCCCTCCGGCCACTCGGCCGCCCTGCGGCACGCCGGGCCGGTCCGCCTGTCCCTCGCCGTCAAGTGCCCGCAGTGTTCATCGTTGAACACCAAGGAACTCACCCGCTTCGGTTCCACCTCCTGCAAGGCGCTCTACGTCTGCCAGGACTGCAAGGAACCGTTCGACTACTTCAAAGTTTTGTAAGGAACAGGTGCTCCCATGACTGTTGTCCGCCAGACCGCCGCTGAAACGGCGGCAGCCACCGGCCGCCGTCGTGCGTCCTTCCACCCGCTGACGGTGGACGAGGTCCGCCGGCTCACCGACGACGCGATCGAGGTGACCTTCGGTGTCCCGGCTGAACTCGCCGGCCAGTTCGATTACCTCCCGGGCCAGTACGTCGCCCTGCGCACCACCTTGCCGGATGAGTCCGGCGAGCCGAAGGAAATCCGGCGCAGCTACTCGATCTGCGCCGAGCCGCGGAGCTTCGCGGACGGCAGCAGCGAGATCCGGGTCGCGATCAAGAAGGACCTGGGCGGGCTGTTCTCCACCTGGGCGAACGCCGAGCTCAAGGCCGGCGACGTCCTGGACGTGATGAGCCCGATGGGCGCGTTTGTGTCCAAGCACGGCCGGGACGGCAAAGAGCAGAACCTGATGAACTCGATGAACCACCCGGAGGCCATGGCCAGCGAACTGGCGGGGGAGCCGGGCTCCTTCGTCGCGATTGCCGCCGGCTCCGGCATTACCCCGGTGATCGCGATTGCCCGCACCCTGCTCGCCGCGCATCCGGACACCCGCTTCGACCTGGTCTACGCCAACAAGGCCGCCATGGACGTCATGTTCCTCGAGGAACTGGCCGACCTGAAGGACAAGTACCCGTCCCGGCTCGCCCTGCACCATGTGCTCTCCCGCGAACAGCGCATCGCCCCGCTGCTCAGCGGCCGGATCGACGCGGAAAAGCTGCAGGCCCTGCTGGGGACCGCCATCCACGCCGACGACGTCGACGAGTGGTTCCTGTGCGGCCCGTTCGAACTGGTCCAGCTGTGCCGGGACACCCTGGCCGAGCGCGGCGTCAACCCGGACCACGTCCGGTTCGAGCTGTTCAGCACCGGCAAGCCGGACCGTCCCGAGGGCAACGCCGGCCGTCCGGTGATAGTGGACGAGTCGCAGGCCACGTTCAAGATCACCTTCAAGCTGGACGGCCTCCAGGGCGAGGTGGCCAGCCCCACGCACGCCCGCGAGTCGATCCTGAATGCGGCCCTCCGCGTCCGCCCGGACGTCCCGTTCGCGTGTGCCGGCGGCGTCTGCGGAACCTGCCGCGCCAAGGTGGTCACCGGTGCCGTCACGATGGACGAGAACTACGCCCTGGAGCAGGACGAACTGGACAAGGGCTACGTGCTGACCTGCCAGTCCCACCCCACGACGCCGGAAGTCACGGTCGACTTCGACGTCTAAACCGTCCACCGCCCGGTACCCACTCCAACGAGGAGCCCCATGATTTCCCTCTCCATCGCCGACGGCGTCGCCGAGATCGTCCTCAACGCCCCCTACAAGCTGAACTCGCTGGACGAGCAGGCCCTCCGGGATCTGTCGAAGGCGTACGACGACGCCGCTGCCGCCGCCTCGCGCGGCGAGGTGCGGGCACTGCTGCTCCGCGGCGAGGGGCGCGCCTTCTGCGCGGGACGGGACATCGCCGGCGTCACGCCTGAAACGGACGACGTCCAGGGGTACCTGGGCGGGCTCCTGCAGCCGCTGCTGAAGAAGATGACAGCGTTCCCTGCCCCCACGTTCGCCGCGGCCCAGGGAGCCTGCCTGGGTGTGGGGCTGGGGCTGCTGCTGGCCACGGATGTGGTGTACGTGGCAGAGAACGCCAAGTTCGGTTCCCCCTTCGCAAACCTGGGTGCCACCCTCGACTCCGGCGGGCACTGGTACTTCACCGAACGGCTCGGCATGCACCGCACGCTGGACCTGATCTACACCGCCGAACTCATGAGCGGCGCGGACGCCGTGGCCCAGGGGATGTTCAGCCGGGCCATGCCGGCCGCGGACCTGCTGGAGAACACCCGGGCAATCGTGGCCAAGGCCGCCACCGGCGCCACGAGCGCGTTCACTGCCAGCAAGGAGCTGGTGGCGCACATCCGGGACCAGCGGCTGGGCCTCTGGGAGTCCATGGAAGAGGAGAACGCCGAGCAGGCGCGCCTCTGCAAGACCGAGGACTACTCCGAGGGATTCCTGGCCTTCCAGGAGAAGCGGACGCCTGTTTTCAAGGGCTAGCCGTTAGAATCCCCTCATGACTTTGGGGAAAGCAGTAACAAAGGCTGTCATTCCGGCCGCGGGACTTGGCACACGCTTCCTGCCGGCCACCAAGGCGATGCCCAAGGAAATGCTGCCCGTGGTCGACCAGCCTGCCATCCAGTACGTTGTCGAGGAAGCTGTCCGCGCCGGCCTGACCGACCTGTTGATGATCACCGGCAGGCAGAAGCGGGCCCTCGAGGACCACTTTGACCGTGAGCCCAGCCTCGAACGTGCCCTGGAACTCAAGGGCGATCTCGAGAAGCTGGAAGCCGTACAGCACGCCTCCGCACTGGGGCCCCTCTACTACGTGCGCCAAGGGGACCCCCAGGGACTGGGCCATGCCGTCCTGTGCGCCCGCCAGCACATCGGCGCCGAGCCGTTCGCCGTCCTGCTCGGCGATGACCTGATCGACGAACGCGACGAACTCCTGAGCACCATGATCGACGTGCAGGCCCGGACCGGCGGCTCGGTGGTTGCCCTGATCGAAGTGGATCCCGCCGAGATTAGCGCCTACGGCTGCGCAGATGTCTCTGCCGTCGACGGCGAAGGCCATGTGCGCGTCAACCGGCTGGTGGAAAAACCGTCCATCGCCGATGCCCCTTCGAACCTGGCCGTGATCGGCCGGTACGTGCTCCACCCGGCGGTCTTCGACGTCCTGGAGGAAACAGAGCCCGGCCGCGGCGGGGAAATCCAGCTCACGGATGCCCTGCAGACGCTGGCCGTCTCAGGCTGCGAAGGCGGGGGTGTGTACGGAGTGGTCTTCAAGGGCCGCCGCTACGACACAGGCGACAAGCTGAGCTACCTCAAAGCGGTCATCTCGATCGCCTCGGAGCGGGTGGAGTTCGGCGAGGAGCTCAAGGCCTGGATGAAGGCCTTCGTCAACTAGCCTGCCGTTGGTGCCGCTATCGCGTGTCCAGGTCCTCGAACACCAGAAAGGTCTGCGTGTCCAGCACCCCGGGCATGGACTGCAGCTGGTCGAAAATCACCCGGCGCAGATCGATATTGTCCACGGCACGCACCAGCAGGATCACATCGAAGTCCCCGCCCACCAGCGCGATGTGGTGAACCTCCGGAATGGCCCGCAGCAGCTCCCGCAGCTCCCGCCAGGAATGCTGCCGGACCTTCAGGGTCACGTAGGCAGAGGACTTGAGGCCGGCCTTGATCGGATCCACCAGCGCCGTGAACTTCGTCAGCACACCCTCGCCGGTCAACCGGGCTATCCGCGTGTAGGCATGGGCGCGCGAGATGTGGACGTTCTCCGCGACCTGGGTGACGGACATCCGGCCGTCCCTTGTCAGTTCCGCAATAATGTTCCGGTCCACATCGTCCAGCGGCACAGCCGCCGGTTCCGCCTCGGCCTCTGCCATTTGTCCACAACCCCCGCCAGTAATCCAGCTCACACTTACGATTTGTCTTCCAGAATAGGCCAATTTTCTGGACTTCTCCACGATTTCCACTGCGGCTGGATACGAAACAGCCTCCGGCGCCATACTGGGGAGGAATAGTGGCTACAGAAGGACGGACCAATGACGATCTCCGCAGAAGCGCCGGAAGACGCCGCCAGCGAGGCGGTGCGCAAATTCGGCATCACCGTCGAGGACTACATGCTGCCGGCACGGCACCAGATCCAGATGGTGGGCCCGGACGGCACGCTGAACCCGCACACCGAGCAGGGCACCCAGCCCGGACACGAATACGCCCTCCCCGGCGACGAGGAGCTGATGGCGGCCTACGAGCAGCTGGTCGTCGGACGCCGCGTCAATGACCAGAACTCCGCCCTGGTCCGGCAGGGCCGCATGGCCGTCTACCCGTCCAGCCACGGCCAGGAGGCCTGCCAGGTCGCCGCGGCCCTCTGCCTGTCCGAGGGTGACTGGATGTTCCCCACCTACCGCGACTCCGTGGCCGTGATGGCCCGCGGCGTCGATCCCGTCCAGACCATGACGCTCTTCCGCGGCGACTGGCACGGCGGCTACGACCCCGCCAAGCACAAAGTCGGCATCCAGTGCACCCCGCTGACCACCCAGCTGCTGCACGGCGTCGGCGTGGCCCACGCCGCGAAGCTGCGCGGCGAGGACACCGTCGTCCTGGCCATGTGCGGCGACGGCGCCACGAGCGAAGGCGACTTCCACGAGGCACTGAACTTCGCCGCGGTGTTCCACCTGCCGGTCGTGTTCTTCGTCCAGAACAACCAGTACGCCATCTCCGTGCCGCTCGCGAGCCAGTCGGTCGCGCCGTCGCTCGCCCACAAGGCCGTGGGCTACGGCATGGCCGGCGAACGCGTGGACGGCAACGACATCGTCGCCCTGCTCGCCGTCCTGGGCCGGGCCGTCAAGCTCGCCCGGGAAGGCTCCGGCCCGCTGCTCGTGGAGGCGCACACCTACCGGATGCAGGCGCACACCAACGCCGACGACGCCACCCGGTACCGCCAGGACAGCGAAGTTGCCGATTGGGTAGCCAAGGATCCGCTGAGCCGGATGAACACCTACCTGACGGAGCGCGGACTGCTCGACGACGACCGCGCCGCCAGGATCGCCGAAAAGGCGGAGGCGGTTGCCACGCAGCTCCGCGAGGGCCTCAGCGAGGAGGTCCCGGTGGACCCGCAGGACCTCTTTAAGTACGTCTTCTCCACCCCCACCCCACAGCTGAAGGAACAGTCCGCAATGCTCGCCGACGAACTGGCCCGCGACGCCGCATCCACGACGGAGGCCGCACGATGAGCCCCACTATCACCACGTCCTCCGAGGCGAACGGCAACGTCAGCGCCGCGACTGCCCGGGCGGCTGCCAAGGCCGCTGTTGAAGCCGACAAGACCGGCCCCCAGACCGTCACCCTGGCCAAGGCCCTCAACACCGCCATGGCCGACGCCATGCACGCCGACGAATCTGTCCTGGTCTTCGGCGAGGACGTCGGCATGCTCGGCGGGGTCTTCCGGATCACCGACGGGCTCACCAAGACCTTCGGGAAGAGCCGCTGCTTTGACACCCCGCTGGCCGAATCCGGCATCGTGGGCATGGCGGTGGGCATGGCCATGAACGGCATGCGCCCGGTCATCGAGATGCAGTTCGATGCCTTCGCCTATCCGGCGTTCGAACAGATCGTCAGCCACGTCGCCAAGATGCACAACCGCACCAAGGGCACCGTGAAGCTGCCCATCGTCATTCGGGTCCCGTACGCCGGCGGCATCGGGGGAGTGGAGCACCACTGCGACTCCTCCGAGGCCTACTACGCCCACACCGCGGGACTCAAGGTCTTTACCCCGGCCACCGTGGCCGACGGCTACCGGATGCTCCGCGAGGCCATCGACTCGGATGATCCCGTCATGTTTATGGAGCCCAAGAAGCTCTACTGGTCCAAGGACCAGGTGGACCTGGACGCACTCCGCGCCGAACACTCAGAAAACACCGAACGCGGGACTTCCTCGGAAGGCCGCGCCGCCGTCGCCCGCCCCGGCACCGATGCAACGCTGATCGCCTACGGGCCCTCCGTCCCGACGGCGCTCGCCGCCGCCGCGGCCGCCGCCGAGGAAGGCCGCTCCCTCGAAGTGATCGACGTCCGCTCCATCGTGCCGTTCGACGACGAAACGGTCTGCGCCTCGGTCCGCAAGACCGGCCGCGCCGTTGTCATTGCCGAGGCCCACGGCTTCGCGTCCGTGGCCTCCGAAATCGTGGCCCGGGTCCAGGAACGCTGCTTCCACCACCTCGCCGCGCCGATCCGCCGCGTCACCGGCTTCGACGTGCCGTACCCGGCGCCCAAGCTTGAGCACTATTACCTGCCCGGCGTGGACCGCATCCTCGACGCCGTTGACGACCTCCAGTGGGAAGACTGACCATGAGCGAACCGAAAGTATTCCTCCTCCCTGACCTCGGCGAAGGGCTCACCGAAGCCGAACTCGTGAACTGGCTCGTGGCCGTGGGTGACGAAATCCGCGTCGACCAGCCGATTGCCGAGGTGGAGACCGCCAAGTCCATGGTGGAGGTGCCCTCCCCGTACGCCGGCACCGTCGCCGTGCTGCACGGCGAGCCCGGTCAGACGCTCGACGTCGGGAAGCCGTTGATTTCGGTGACTCCTGTTGGTGCTGCTGCGGGTGCCGCCGCCACAGGCAATGCCGCTGCCGGCCCCGGTGGGGCCGGCGCGGATGATGCCGCCCCCGCCCCTTCGCCGGACGGCATTGCTGCAAGCAGCATGCCGTCCGGCTCCGACAGGCCCGATGCCACTCCCGGGGCGGCATCATCCGCGTCGGCCGGGTCCGCTTCTGGCTCGCCTGACGCGGTTACCGGGTCGCCTGCCGATTCATCCTCGCCGGCTGCTGTTGCTGCTGAGGTGTACCGCGAGGAGGAGAAGGCTGGATCGGGGAACGTGCTGATCGGTTATGGGACGCCGGGCGGGCATGGGGTTGCTCGGCGGACTCGGGCTCGTAAGGGATCTGCCGGGACTGTCGTGGCTGAGCCGGTGGCTCAGATTTCTGCTGCTGAGAAGGCTGCGGATGATCTGCTGCTGATGCGGACCCGGGTTCCCGGGAAGTTGGGGGCGGTTATTTCTCCGCTTGTTCGGCGGATGGCGCGGGACCATGGGGTTGATTTGGGGGAACTCCAGGGTTCGGGAGCCAGTGGGCTCATCATGCGGCGCGATGTCGAGGCTGTTATCAAGCCTTCGGTGGTTGAGCGTGCGACGTCGGCGCCGGTCGAAACGCCGGCGGCGGCTGCGGTCTCGGCTGCCGGCGACACCGATGCCCGCACCGGGCTGGGCGTTACCGGGCGGACTGCGGTCCGCGGCGTCCGGAAGGCCGTGGCGGCGAACATGACGCGCAGCCGTTCCGAGATCCCGGAAGCCACGGTCTGGGTCGACGTTGACGCTACCGCTCTGGTGGAAATGCGGGCAGCGCTCAAGAAGGCGGATCCGCACCACACCCCGGGCCTGCTGGCGTTCATTGCACGGTTCGTCACCGCCGGGCTGAAGAAGTTCCCGGAGCTGAACACCCGGATCGTGACCACGGAGGACACCGCCGGCGGAGCGTCCCAGGAGATTGTGGCCTTCGACGGCGTCAACCTCGGCTTCGCGGCCCAGACCGACCGCGGCCTGATGGTGCCCTCGGTGCGCAACGCGGACAAACTCAGCGCCCGCGAACTGGACGCCGAGATCCGCCGGCTCACCGCCGTCGTGCGCGAGGGCAAGGCGACCCCCGCGGAGCTGGGCAGCGGCACCTTTACGCTGAACAACTACGGGGTATTTGGCGTGGACGGTTCCGCCGCGATCATCAACCACCCCGAGGTGGGGATCCTCGGCGTCGGGCGCATTATTGACAAGCCCTGGGTGGTCAACGGCGAACTGGCGGTGCGCAAGGTCACCGAACTGACGCTCACCTTCGACCACCGCGTCTGCGACGGCGGGACCGCCGGGGGCTTCCTGCGCTACGTGGCCGACGCGATCGAGAACCCTGGATCGGTGCTCGCGGACCTGTGAACCAGGCAGGTGCCGCGCGGGCGGAAAGACCGCCCGCGCGGCGCCGGCTTCCAGCTTCCGGCCAGCTCCGGTGGGTACAATCGAGGGCAGAACATCGCACCAACGACGCCGGAACACCGCCGGAATACGGAGATTTAATGTCACGATGGCTCGAGGTCGGCCCGGACAACTACGTCCTGACCACCCAAGGTTCCCTGCTCAACACCGGCTTGGTTGTCGGCTCCGAACGCGCCCTGGTGATCGACACCGGCAGCGGGCCCCGGCAGGGACGCGAGATCCTGGATGCCGTGCGGGAAAAGACGCAGCTGCCGCTGGTCGTCGTCAACACGCACGCCCACTACGACCACTTCTTCGGCAACGCGGTGTTCGCCGACGCCGGTGTGACCGAATTCTGGGCGCACGAGAACTGTGCCGCCGAGATCGCGGAAAACGGCGACAGCCAGCGCCGCGCCGTCGCCGCCGATGAGCCGGAAATGGCTGCCGGCGAGGGCAGCAACACCGAACTGGTGGTCCCGAACGCGATCGTGAAAGACCAGCCGGTCCTCCTGGACCTCGGCGGCCAGAGCGTCACCTTCTTCTACCTCGGCCACGGGCACACCGACGGCGACCTCCTCGTGGGAACAGGCACCACGCTGTACGCCGGCGACCTGGTGGAGCAGGGCTCCCACCCGTCATTCGAGGATTCCTATCCCGAGGAATGGGCCGACGCCCTCCGCCATCTCTCGGCCCTGCGGCACCGCTACGAATTCCTGGTTCCCGGCCACGGCGAACCGTGCAGCGACCAGTTCGTCAAGACCATGGCCAGCACTATGGCCACGGCAGTGCGGCAGGCCACCCAGGCGACCCGGGAAACCCCGGACGACGCCACCAAGGCCATCCCGATCCTGCCTTACGGGCCGGAGCAGTCCCGCTGGTTCATCAAACGCCTGCAGGAGACCCGCGCACACCACTGAGTCCGCGGCCTGGGGGCCTCGATGGTAAGGGTACGCACGACTGCCCCTAGAATTGCAGTTTGGACCAAATCAAACGAGCACTGCAGCGGCCTGCGCTGTGAGTCCCAGGGGGGACCAATATGCCCGATCCGGTGGACAACAACACAGCCAACGCTGCCGCAGAGGCAGAGCAACCCGAACTCCGGCGCCGGCGTGACCGCCGCCGGGGCGAGGATTCCGACGCCCGGACAGGAACCATGCCGATCACACCCTCCGACGCCGTCGACACCCCAGCGGACAACAGGACAGTGCGTCCGCTGCGCCGCAACTCCTGGGCCGAAGCCGCCGAAGCGGCCGACGAACGCAATGCCGCCACCGGAGCAGTCCCGCTGATCCGGCAGGTCCCCGCGGCACCGGAGCCGCCGGCTGCCCCGCCGTCATCGGCCACCCCGGCCTCCGGCCCGGCGGGTGACACAGACGACCAGGCGTTTGACGAACAGGCGCTCGAGGCCCTTGCGACGGAGGCACCCGCCTTCGAAGAG
>CALMVY010000077.1 GCA_937873245.1 uncultured Arthrobacter sp.
GAGCGTCTTCTGAGCCGGCATCGCAGCCACGTCCGCCAGGCGCGGGTGGGCCTTGTCTTTGTCCGAGAGCTCGGCCACCTCCAGCGGGATGGGCCACGCTATAGCAGCGGGCTCGTCGTCGAGGTTCAGGAACGTGTACTGGCCCTGGGCGTCGGCGGACCAGTGGTCGTTGACGAGGTAGGTGTAGGCGGTGTTGTCCTCCAGGGTCTGGAAGGCGTTGCCCACCCCGCGGGGAATGAAGATGGCCTGGCTGGGGTCCAGCTCGGCGGTGAACACCGCGCCGAACGTCGGGCCTTCGCGCAGGTCGACCCACGCGCCGAAAATCCTGCCCGTGGCAACCGAGATGAACTTGTCCCACGGTTCGGCGTGGATGCCGCGGGTGGTGCCGGTCTTTTCATTGAAGGAGATGTTGTTCTGCACCGGGCGGAAGTCCGGCAGGCCGAGGGCCACCATCTTTTCCCGCTGCCAGTTCTCCTTGAACCAGCCCCGGTTGTCGCCGTGGACCGGAAGGTCATAGAGGACGACGCCGGGAATCGGGGTTTCGTGTGCGGTGAGCTTCTTCGAGAACTCGATCGGCATCGTCTACTGGCCCTGTTCCGTGTACTTGGCTTCCGTCGCGGCCTTCTGCGGACGCCACCAGTCCTCGTTGTCCCGGTACCAGGCGATGGTGTCCTCCAGGCCGGCGTCGAAGTTGGAGAAGCGCGGCTCCCAGCCGAGCTCGGTGCGGAGCTTCGTGGAGTCGATCGCGTAGCGCAGGTCGTGGCCGGGCCGGTCCACCACGTGGTCGTAGGCGTCCGGCGCCTGCCCCATGTGCTTGAGGATCAGTTCGACGACGTCCTTGTTGTTCTTCTCGCCGTCGGCGCCGATCAGGTAGGTCTCACCGATCCGGCCCTTGGCGATGATCGCCAGGACGGCGGAGGAGTGGTCGTTCGCGTGGATCCAGTCGCGGACGTTCTCGCCCTTGCCATACAGCTTCGGGCGGATGCCGTCGATCACGTTGGTGATCTGGCGCGGAATGAACTTCTCCACGTGCTGGTACGGGCCGTAGTTGTTGGAGCAGTTACTGATCGTCGCCTGCAGCCCGAAGGACCGCACCCAAGCCCGGACCAGCAGGTCTGAACCGGCCTTCGTCGACGAGTACGGGCTGGAGGGGTTGTACGGGGTGCTCTCGGTGAACCGCTCCGGATCGTCGAGCTCGAGGTCGCCGTAGACCTCGTCCGTGGAGATGTGGTGGAAGCGCTTGTTGTGCTTCCGGGCCGCCTCGATGAGGGTGTACGTGCCGATGATGTTGGTGTCCAGGAACGGGCGCGGATCGTGCAGCGAGTTGTCGTTGTGTGATTCCGCGGCGTAGTGCACGACGACGTCGTGGGCGGCCACGAGTTCATCGACCAGGGGCTGGTCGCAGATGTCCCCCTTGACGAACTGGAAACGGTCGGCCGGAAGATGCTTGAGCGACTCCAGGTTGCCCGCGTATGTCATCTTGTCGAGGACAGTCACGAAGTTGTCCGTGGTGGACATCACGTAGTGGACAAAATTGGAGCCGATGAAGCCGGCGCCGCCGGTAACTAGTAGTCGCTGCATAGTTTCAAAGGTTACCGGATTTGGCCGATGCACGAGTTAGCAGAGAAGATGGCCTGTATGCGCGGAATCATTTTGGCCGGCGGTACCGGCTCACGGCTCCATCCGATTACCCTCGGCGTCAGCAAGCAGCTGATGCCGGTCTTCGACAAGCCGATGATCTACTACCCGCTCTCCACGCTGATGCTCGCCGGCATCCGCGACATCCTCGTCATCTCGACGCCGCAGGACACGCCGCGCTACCAGGCGCTGCTGGGCGACGGCGAGCGCTGGGGCCTGCGACTTTCCTACGCCGTGCAGGAGCGCCCGGGCGGCATTGCCCA
>CALMVY010000078.1 GCA_937873245.1 uncultured Arthrobacter sp.
GAACACCGGCGTCGACCCCACGTAGGAGATTGGCGCCGCGCTGGCGATCCACGTGATCTCGGGCACGATCACCTCGTCGCCGCTCCCGACCCCGAGGGCCAGCAGGCTCAGGTGGATGCCCGAGGTGCACGACGGGAGGCTGATCGCGAACCGACGCCCGACGTAGCGGCCGAAGGCCTCCTCGAAGCGCCGGGTGTAGGTGCCGGCCCCCTCGTACCAGTCCGACGCCGCCGCATCGGCGACGTAGCTCACTTCCTTCTCCGTGATCCACGGGCCGGCGACGGAGGCCCGCCTCGACGGCGGTCCCACCGCCTCATCGGGCGCCATCAGTCACCCGCCCGTTCGATCGAGATGCGCGCCTCGTAGCGGACGCCGTCGTCGACGAACCACGCAGCCGGATGCGGTGGGAACGTGCGGGCCCTGAGCAGGTTGAGGACGTCCCGCCCCGTCGTCGGAGCGTCGAGGTGCAGCTCCGAGGCCGCGTCGAGCTCGCTCCGCCGGTGGTAGCTGCCGCCGGCGGGTTGGCTGACCCTCGGGATGTCACCCGCCAGGATCTCCGGGAGGTGCTCCCGGTACAGGTCGACAATGGCCTCCAGGCCGCGGCGGTAGAGCGCATCGATCTCAGGCGTCGAGACGCCGCCGTCGAGGCTGTGGCGGCGTGGCACGTCGCATGGCTGGCGCTGCGCAGCCAGGTGGCGGTCGCTCTCGACGGCATCGGCCAGGTGGTGGCAACCGGTGTGGGTCCGGGGGTAGCGCAGGCCACGGCCGGTGATGGGCCGCGCGTCCCGCTACGTCGTTGAGGTCAGGCACCCGACACGGCCTTCTCGCGCGCGGCCGCCGCGTCACGGTGCTCGGTGCCGCCTTTAAACCGGACACGGACGACATCCGCGATTCCCCGGCCCTGGACGTCGCCCTCCAGCTCGCGTCGGCCGGCGCCCATGTCACCGTGACGGACCCCGCCGCGATCAACAACGCGTGGCTGCGCTACCCGCAGCTGCGCTTCGAACCGTCCACGTCCCAGGCGCTCGACGGAGCCGAACTCGTGCTGCTGCTGACCGAGTGGGACGAGTACGCCGCGCTATCGCCCGCCGACGCCGGGACGCTCGTCCGACGCCGGACCCTCCTGGACGCCCGGAACGTCCTGGACGCCCCAAGCTGGGAGAAGGAAGGCTGGACCGTCCGCGGCCTGGGCCGGGGCCGCACGGCCGGCGCAAAGACCATCGGCGCCACCGCAGCCAGCCCCAATGCAACCACCCCCAGCGCAACTGCCCGCCGCTGAAGCCCACGCCCAGCCCCGCCCGCCACACCAAAACGCCGCGCCAGCCCTGCTTGGGCGCCTCCCGTCGGCGCGACCCCTATGATTTCCTGAGGGGAGGGCTTTTCAATGAAATACCGGTGGTCTCAAGTTCGCACGGCGGTGGCCGCGTGACCGCTTCCCCGTACCCGGCGCCCGGCGTCGAGGCGGTGCTGGAATCCAGTCCTGACGCCCTCCTGGTGGTCACCGAGGACGGCACCATCATCCGCGTCAACGCCGCCACGGAACGCATGTTCGGCTACTCCCGCGACGAGCTCCTGGGCCAGGACCACCGGATGCTCCTCGCCGAAGGCTTCCGCAGCGGGCTCCAGCGGATCCTCTTCGCCCTCCGCAAGGACGCCGACGCCGCCCCGGTCACCAACGACGGCGGCCCCGACGCCGCACCGGTCACCAGCGGCGCCTCCCCGACTTTCCCCAGCTTCCCGCCCGTCGAGGCGTATGGCGTGCGCTGCGACGGCACCGAGTTCCAGGGCGAAGTGGCCTGCGCGCTGCTGCCGCGGTACAGCGACGACGCCCCCGTCAGCATGGCCGTCGCCGTCCGTGACACGTCCCACCGGCTGGCCGCGGACGCGGGACTCCGCGAAGCCATGTCCCTGCTCAGCGCCACGCTGGAATCCACGGCGGACGGCATCCTCGTCGTGGCCGGCGACGGCCGGATCGCCGGCGTCAACAACCAGTTCATCACCATGTGGGGCATCCCGCGGGAGCTCCGGGCCACCCAGGACGACGAGGCCGTGATGGGCTTCGTCCTGGACCAGCTGGCGGATCCCGCGCAGTTCGTCGAAAAGGTCACCGCGCTGTACGCCGACCCCTCCGCGGAAAGCCACGATGTCCTGGACTTCCGCGACGGCCGGACCTTCGAACGCTACTCCCGCCCGCAGAAGGTCGCGGACAAGGTGGTGGGGCGCGTGTGGAGTTTCCGGGACGTGACCCCGGCCCGGATCGCGCAGGACCGGATCACCCAGGCCATGGCCGACCTCGCCGAGCAGGCCGCCCAGCTCAAGGCCCTCGCGTTCCAGGACCCGCTCACCGGCCTGTCCAACCGCCAGCTCTTCAACGACCGGCTCGCCGCCGCGCTGCTCGGGCCGTGCGGCACCGCCGTCGACGTCCTGCTCCTGGACCTGGACGACTTCAAGGAAGTCAACGACATCCTGGGACACCACGCCGGCGACCAGATGCTCATCGAGGTGGGCCGGCGGCTGCGCGAGTGTGTCCGCCCGAACGACGTCGTAGCACGCCTGGGCGGTGACGAATTCGTGGTGCTGCTGGTCGGCTCGCTGGACGCCGAGGCGGTGGCCGGAAGGATCGTCGACTCGCTGCGGGTTCCGCTCTGGATCGACGGAACCATGCTCCGCCCCAGCCTGAGCCTCGGGCTGGCGTCCATCCATGAGGACGTAGTGGACGCCTCCGAACTGCTGCGCCGCGCCGACATCGCGATGTACGCGGCGAAAACTGCCGGGAAGAACCGGTACCTGCGGTTCCGGCCGGAGATGATGAAGTCGCTCGTGGAGCGCACCGAGCTGGAGGCCGGGCTGCGGGTGGCCGTGGACGCCGGCCAGATCGCCGTGCATTACCAGCCGATCGTCTCGACCCGGCTCGGCGTCGTGGTCAAGGTCGAGGCGCTGGCCCGCTGGGAGCGCGACGGCGAAACCGTCCCGCCGCAGCAGTTCATCCCGACGGCGGAGCGCAGCGGCCTCATCGTCGAGATCGGCACCGAGGTCCTCCTGAAGGGCTGCACCGAGCTGAAGCCCTGGCTCGCGGAAGACCCCGTGCGGTCCCTCGCCGTCAACGTCTCCGGGGTCCAGCTGCAGCACGGTGACTTCGCCGAAGTGGTGCTCGCCGTCACCGAATCCTGCGGGGTGGATCCGCGGCAGCTGGTTCTGGAGGTCACCGAGAGCGTGTTCTTCGACGACGACTGCCACGTCATCCAGCAGCTCGTCGCGCTCCGCAAGGCCGGCGTGCGGGTGGCCCTGGACGACTTCGGCACCGGCTACTCCTCGCTGGGCCGGCTCCAGGACCTGCCGGTGGACACGCTGAAAATCGACCAGTCCTTCATCTCCATGATCCACACCGGCGAGGAGAACCTGCCGATCCTCAGCTGCATGATCAGCATGGCCCACGGCCTGGGACTGACCGTCACGGCCGAGGGCGTGGAGACGGCGGCGCAGGCCCAATACCTGATGAACCTGGACTGTGATTCGCTGCAGGGCTTCCTGTTTTCCGCCCCCAAGGCCGAGCCCGCCCTGGCGTCCGCGATCGACCGGTCCGCCACGGCATTCGCCGCCCTCCGCGGAGATCGGGTCGCCGGGCTCCGGTGACCGGCAACAGGTGACCCGCGAAAGTCCGGAGCCGTGGTGCTGGACAAGCGCGCAACGGACCCTATGATTCAGGAAACGCTTGTCCGCGGCGCCGCCGCCGGACCATTAGTCACGTCCGTCAACATCCGTCGCTTTGGGGGCCGGTATCGCCGTGGGAACTGGGATTGAAGAGAGCCTGCTCGAACAGGGCCCCGATGCGTATCTGCTGCTGACCGCCGACGGAACCATCGCGTTCGTGAACTCGGCCGCGGAGCGCCTCTTCGGCTATCCCCGCGAACAGCTGCTCGGCGTCGGGCACAACATCCTGCTCTCCGAGGACGAGCGCGGCGGGTTCCTGCGGGTCTTCGGCCGGCTGGGCCGCGGCAGTGCCGCCGGCCGGCGCCCGTTCGCGGCGGCAGGCCGGCGTCGTGATGGCAGCGAACTGTCGCTGGAGATCACCTGCTCGCTGGCAACGGTCGACGGCGGCACGGCCATGGCGGTGGCCGTCCGGGACGGCAGCCACCGGGAGGACACCGACTCGGGCCGGCGCCTGGCGGTCTCGCTGCTCGATGCCACGCTGGAAACCACCGCCGACGGGATTGTGGTGGTCTCCACCGAAGGGCTGATCACCGGGGTCAATGACCAGTACCTCAGGTTGTGGGGCATGCCGCCGGAGCTGATCGCGGCGGAGGACCCGACGGCGCTGGTCACCTTCATCGCCCAGCAGCTGCTCGACCCGGACGCCTTCCTGCAGAAGGTGACGGAACTGCACGCCGACAGGGCCAAACAAAGCCACGACGTGCTGGAGTTCAAGGACGGCCGCAGCGTGGAGCTGTACTCCCGGCCGCAGAAGGTCGCCGACGTGATCGTGGGCCGCATCTGGAACTTCCGCGACATCACCACCCGGCAGCGCGCGCAGGACCAGGCCCGCCGCGCCATGGAGGAACTCGCCGAACAGGCGGACAAACTCAAGGAACTGGCTTTCCAGGACCCGCTGACGGGGCTGGCGAACCGGATGCTCTTCAACGAACGCGCCGCCGCCGCGCTGCTGACCCCCGGGCCGGTGCACGTGCTGCTGCTGGACCTGGATGACTTCAAGGAAGTCAACGATGTCCTGGGCCACCACGCCGGGGACGAGATGCTCGTGGAGGTCTCGCGGCGGCTTCAGAAGTGCGTGGGGCCGCACGGCACCGTGGCGCGGCTCGGCGGGGACGAATTCGTGGTGCTGCTGGTGGACTGCAACGATTCGGACACCGTGGCCCAGCGGATCGTGGCCGCCCTGAACGCGCCCGTGTCCATCGAGGGGACCCTCATGCGGCCGGGCCTGAGCCTGGGCGTGGCCTCGCGCGGCCCCGGGACCATGACGTCCTCCGAGCTGCTGCGCCAGGCGGATTTGGCCATGTACGCGGCCAAGGAAGCCGGCAAGAACTGCTACGTGCACTTCCGGCCGGAGATGCTCGCCGCGCTGCTGGAGCGCACCCAGCTGACCGCCGGGCTGCGGCGGGCCGTGGAACTGGGTCAGATCAACGTGCACTACCAGCCGGTGGTCTCCACCGAGCAGCTGGAGGTCGTGCAGTTCGAGGCCTTGGCCCGCTGGCAGTGGGAGGGGAAGCTGATGCCCCCGGACCAGTTCATCCAGACCGCGGAGCGCAGCGGCCTGATCCGGGACATCGGGGCGGAAGTGCTCCGGCGCAGCTGCACCGAGCTGCAGCCGTGGCTCGCGGAGGACCCGCGCCGGACCCTGGCCGTGAACGTCTCCGGCGTGCAGCTGCAGCACCCGGACTTCGCCGAACGCGTCCTGGATATCGCGGCGTGGAGCGGCGTGGATCCCCACCAGCTGGTCCTGGAGGTGACGGAGAGCGTCTTCTTCGACGCCCAGTGCCACGTCATCACCCAGCTCGTGACCCTGCGCGGGGCCGGAATCCGGGTGGCCCTGGACGACTTCGGCACCGGCTATT
>CALMVY010000079.1 GCA_937873245.1 uncultured Arthrobacter sp.
CCTACCTTGAGCTCGCCGGGGAATGTGAGCAGGTGGTCGTGGCCGGACTGTCCATGGGCGGCGCGCTGGCCTTGCGTATTGCCGCCACACGTCCGGTGGCCGGAGCCGTGCTGGTGAATCCCGGACTTGTCATTGATGATCGCCGGGCACCGCTGGCGGGAATCCTGAAATTTGTGCTCAAGAGCACCCCCGCGATCGCCAACGACATCCTCAAGCCGGGCATGGACGAGGGGGCCTACTCCCGGACGCCGGTCGCCGCCGCGCACGAGCTGCACAAGATGTTCAAGGACACCGTTCGGCTGCTCCCCCGGATCACCGCGCCGGTGCGTGTGTACCGGTCCGCGGTGGACCATGTGGTATCAGACTCGAGCCTGCGGGCCCTGCGCCGCGGATTGACGCACGCACCGCTGGAGGTGATCCGGCTCGAAAACAGCTACCACGTGGCTACGATGGACAACGATGCGCCGGAAATCTTCCGTGGCACGGCCGAATTCATCCGGTCACTAGCCTCGGGCACTCCGGACGCCGCCCACGCCAGCCAGAAGGACACGGCAGATGACTAGACCGGACTCCAACTCTCCTGACCCCGATTCGTCGGACTCCCATGCCAACCAGGACGACGCGGTCTGGCTCGATCTGGTCGCAAGGCTGGAAGGCAAGGACCCGGGCGCAAGCCCCGCGGCCCTGGAAGCCGGGGACGGCAAGGAGGGACCAGGCGGCGGGGACGACGCGGAGCGTCCCGACGAATCCCTGACGGACGGGCCGCGCGTTGACGGCCCTCGCGTTGACGGCCCTCGCGTTGACAGTCCGCGCACCGACGGCCCTGGGGCCCCCCGGCCCTTCAGCGACTTCGACCCGCTGGGGCTTTCCGTCGGCGCGCCGATTGAGCTCTCCGCCGAGGAGCGGCTGGCGCAGAGCCAGGCCACGGCCGGCGCCCCGGCCGGCGCGGCCGCCGCGGATGGCCGGGAGGCTGCACCTGGGCCGCGGGACTTCGGCGCCGAGGACGACGACCCGTTCATCCCGGGCGAGTTCGTGCCGGAGGAGCCTCCCAGCCTCGCCGGGGCCGACCCGATGACCGTGCTGGCCTGGCTGGGGGCGGTGGGCGGTCCCGTGGCGCTCCTGATGTCCGCCATGTTCTGGCGCTCCGCCCCGTTGCTGGCCATCCTCGGCATGGTGGCCGCCTTTGCGGCGTCGGTGGTGTTCCTGATCATGAAGCTGCCGGGCGAAAAAGACGAGCACGACGACGGCGCGCGCATCTAGCGCTGCTAGCTGTGCATGCGGCTGCTGACCCGGGACAGGTCGGCGGCACCAATCAGGCCCGCGTTCGGGCCGAGCGCCGCCAGCTCTATTTCCGCAGCGGGCCGGAAGCCGCGGCCGGTCAGGTTCCGGGAGAACGCCTTCCGCGCCGGACCGACCAGCAGTTCGCCGGCATCGCAGAGTCCGCCGCCGATCACAAACTTGCCAGGATCCAGCGCGGCGGCGAGGTTGGCCAGGCCCAGTCCGAGCCACTCCCCGACGTCCTCGAGCAGCTCCCGGGAGGTCGGATCCCCGGCCTTGGCCAGCTCGGTGACGATCACTCCGGTGATGCGCTCCGCCTGGCCGTCCACTGCCTTGAGCAGCTCCTGGGCCACCGGGGAGTTGGCGGCGGCGAGTTCCCGGGCTTCCCGGCCAAGCGCGTTGCCGGACGCGTACTGCTCCCAGCAGCCCCGGTTGCCGCACTCGCAGCGGTGTCCGCCGGGCATGATGATCTGGTGGCCGAACTCCCCGGCCACGCCGAAGCGTCCGCGTTCCAGCCGGCCGTCCATCACCATGGCACCGCCGATTCCGGTTCCGAGGGTGATGCAGACCAGGCGGTTCTGGCCCTGCCCGGCGCCGAAGCGCCACTCCGCCCAGCCGGCCGCATCGGCGTCGTTGGTCAGGAGCACCGGCCGGCGCAGCAGGCGCTGCAGGTTGTCCCGGAGGGGTTCGTTGCGCCATGCCAGATGGGGGCTGAACAGCACGGTGCCGCCGTCGAGGTCCATCCAGCCGGCCGCGCCAATCCCGACCGACCAGATCCGGTGGCCCGCGCCCAGCTCCTCGACCAGCTCAACAATCACCTGTTCGACCGCCCGGGGGTCATTGCCCGGAGTGGACCGCTTGGCCTGGGCGAGGATCCTGCCGTCCGCGTCGACCACGCCGGCCGCCACCTTGGTGCCGCCAATGTCGACGCCGATGGCGAGGCCCTTTCGCCCCAGCCGCAGGTGCTCCCGGAATCCCTGCCCGGCGGGTCCGGCGGCCGGTCCTGCGGCCGCTCCGGCAAAGGCCCTGCGGCGCCACGCGGCCGTCCTGCGGTACGGGCCGGGCTGCTGTCCGGGGGTAGGTGTCTGCATGGTTCCCCATCCTATTCGCCGGAGCGCCCCGCACAGGCCGCACGGCCGGGCAGTCGGGGCAGCGGGATCCCCTCACCGGCGGCGGCGCGTCCGGCTGCAGCGACTTTTATCAAACTGTAAGGTTACTCGCCAGTAGGTGTGGTGGAACACACATGCCTTGGACCACATACTAGTGTTAGTCGTACCCCTCGCGGGTCTATGGATATCAAAGGAGCTAACGTGCGAGAAATCAGTGTCCCGCCCCTGGTCAACGTCCCCCCGGAATCGAACGTCACGGACCTGGTGCTGCGCCAGGCTGCCAAGGCCTCCAACCCGGCGCTGTTTTCCCGTCTTGACGCTGCCGGCGAGTGGCAGGACATCCGGGCCACCGATTTCCTGGCCGATGTTTCATTGCTCGCGAAAGGCCTGATGGCCAGCGGCGTCGCGGCCGGCGACAGGGTGGGCATCATGTCCCGCACACGGTACGAATGGGCGCTCATTGACTTTGCCATCTGGTTCGCCGGGGCCGTCTCCGTACCGATCTACGAAACCTCCTCGCCCTCGCAGGTCGCCTGGAACCTGGGCGATTCCGGCGCCGTCGCCGCGTTCGGCGAATCCGCGCACCACGAGAACATCATCCGGCAGGCCGCCACCTCCGAGGGCCTCACCGCCCTGGCCCACGTGTGGCAGCTCGAAGGAACGGGCCTCGACGAGGTCCGCGCCGCCGGCCAGGCCGTCAGCGACGAGGAACTTGAGGCCCGGCGCAGCCTCGCGTCCCTCTGCGACCTCGCCACGATCATCTACACCTCGGGCACCACCGGCCGGCCGAAGGGCTGCGAGCTGACCCATGGCAACTTCGTGGAGCTGTCCGAAAACGCGCTTGCCACCTCGCTGAACAAGATCGTCCACGAGCAGGCCCGGACCATCATGTTCCTGCCGCTCGCCCACGTGTTCGCGCGCTTCATTTCCGTGCTCGCGGTCGCCGCCGGCGTCACGGTGGCGCACACGCCCGACATCAAGAACCTCCTGCCGGACCTGCAGAGCTACAAGCCGACCTTCATCCTCGCGGTGCCGCGCGTCTTCGAGAAGGTCTACAACTCGGCGCTCACCAAGGCCGAGGACGGCGGCAAGGGCGCCATCTTCCACCGCGCCGCGGACACCGCGATCGAGTTCTCCCGCGCCCGCCAGGCCGGCAACGTGGGCCTGGGCCTCAAGCTCAAGCACACCCTTTTCGACAAACTGGTCTACAGCAAGCTCCGCGCCGCCATGGGCGGCGAGGTGGCCCACGCCGTCTCCGGCGGCGGCCCGCTGGGCGAGCGGCTGGGGCACTTCTTCCAGGGCATCGGCATGCAGATCCTGGAAGGCTACGGGCTGACCGAGACCACCGCCCCCGTCACCGTGAACACGCCGGAGCTGATCAAGATCGGCACCGTCGGCGCCCCGATTCCCGGCAATGCCGTGAAGATCGCCGACGACGGCGAGATCCTCGCCAAGGGCGTGTGCGTCATGCGCGGCTATTACAAGCGCGAGGACCTCTCCGCCGAGTCGTTCAGTGATGGCTGGTTCCGGACCGGCGACATCGGACAACTCGATGACCAGGGCTTCCTGACCATCACGGGCCGCAAGAAGGAAATCATCGTCACGGCCAGCGGCAAGAACGTGGTGCCTGCCCTGCTGGAGGACCAGATCCGCGCCGACGCACTGGTCTCCCAGGTGCTCGTGGTGGGCGACAACCGCCCCTTCATCGGCGCCCTCGTCACCCTCGACGAGGAGGCCCTGCCCGGCTGGCTGCACCGCCACGGGCTGCCCGCCTCGACGACCCTTGCCGAAGCCACCGACAACGCGGTGGTCAAGGCAGCTGTGCAGGAACTTATCAACGGCGCCAACCAGTCCGTGTCCCAGGCCGAGGCGATCAAGTCCTTCCGGATCGTGCCGGCCGACTTCACGGAGGCCTCCGGGCACCTGACGCCGTCGATGAAGGTCAAGCGCGCCCAGGTGATGAAGGACTTCGAGAACGTCATCGAGGAAATGTACGGCGCCCCGCGCCCCACCCAGCTCTAAGCACAACAGCAACGCGGGGTCACTTGCCGCCCATCCAGGCGCTTCGGATGGGCCGTATCTGACCCCGCGTTGCTGTAAACGAAGGGTCCTTCCAGCCTTGGCCGGAAGGACCCTTCTTCGTTGTCGTGCGGTGTTGCCTGGTGTTGCGTGGCGGCTATTCGACGACCAGCAGCAGATCCCCGCCCTGGACCTGTTCGATCGCGCCGACGGCGAGGCGCGAGACCGTGCCGGCGACCGGCGTCGTGATGGACGCTTCCATCTTCATGGCCTCGATCGTGGCGACGGTGTCGCCGGCCTTGACCGCCTCACCGGCCTTGACGGTCAGGGTCACGGCGCCGGCGAACGGTGCCGCGACCTGGCCCGGCTGGGTGGTGTCGGCGCGTTCGGCGGCCTTGACGTTGCTGACCACGGAACGGTCGCGGACCGACACCGGGCGGGACTGGCCGTTGAGGGTGCACATGACCGTGCGCATGCCCTTCTCGTCCGGCTCGGAAACGGCTTCGAGCGACGCGATCAGGTTGACGCCCTTCTCCAGCTCGATCTCGTGCTCGGCCCCGCGCTGCAGCCCGAAGAGGTAGTCGCGGGTGTCCAGGACCGAGAGGTTGCCGTAGGTCTCGAGGCTCTTCTGGTAGTCCTTGGTGGGGCCGGCGAAGAGCAGCCGGTTGAGGGTCTGCTGCACGGTCTTGGAGTCGGACTTGAGGGCGGCGCTGTCCTCGGCGCTGAGCTCGACGTCGCGGACCTTGACCGTGCGGCCCTGCAGGGCCTTGGTGCGGAACGGTTCCGGCCAGCCTCCGGGAGGGTCGCCGAGTTCACCGGACAGGAAACCGATCACGGAATCCGGGATGTCGTATTTCTGCGGATTCTCGTTGAAGTCCGCGGGATCGGCGTTGAGTCCGACCAGGTGCAGGGCGAGGTCGCCGACGACCTTGGAGGAGGGGGTGACTTTCACGAGCCTGCCGAGGATGCGGTCCGCCGCGGTGTACATGTCCTCGATGGCCTCGAAGCGCTCTCCGAGCCCAAGGGCCATTGCCTGCTGGCGCAGGTTGGAGAGCTGGCCGCCCGGGATCTCGTGCTGGTAGACCCGTCCGGTGGGGCCCGGAAGCCCTGATTCGAAGGGTGCATAGACCCGGCGGACAGCTTCCCAGTACGGTTCCAGGGAGCACACGCTGGCCAGGTTCAGCCCGGTGTCCCGGCGCGTGTGCGCCAGCGCGGCGACCAGGGCGGAAGCGGAGGGCTGGCTGGTGGTGCCGGCCAGCGAGGCCGAGGCCACGTCCACGGCGTCCACGCCGGCGTCGACGGCGGCCAGCAGCGTTGCCAGCTGCCCGCCCGCGGTGTCGTGCGTGTGCAGGTGAACCGGGAGGTCGAAGCGTTCACGCAGGGCCGTCACCAGCCGGGCCGCGGCAGCGGGACGCAGCAGGCCGGCCATGTCCTTGATCGCGAGGATGTGCGCGCCGGCGTCGACGATCCTTTGCGCCAGCTCCAGGTAGTAGTCCAGGGTGTAGAGCGTCTCGTCCGGGTCCAGCATGTCAGCGGTGTAGCAGAGGGCCACTTCCGCGACGGCCGTGCCGGTCTCGCGGACGGCGCGGATGGCCGGGGCCATCTGGTTGACGTCGTTGAGCGCGTCGAAGATGCGGAAGATGTCGATGCCGGTGGCGGCGGCCTCATTGACGAAGGCCACTGTCACCTCTTCCGGGTACGGGGTGTAGCCGACCGTGTTGCGGCCGCGAAGGAGCATCTGCAGGCAGACGTTCGGCAGCGCCCTGCGCAGCGCCGCGAGGCGGTCCCAGGGATC
>CALMVY010000080.1 GCA_937873245.1 uncultured Arthrobacter sp.
CCCGATACGAACCCCAGACCCCGGCACCCCGGCCCGCACCCTGGCACATGCCCAGCGCCCGAAGCCACGAGTGGACAGAGCGCCAATATGCTCCCTCCCCGGCGCGAAAACTGGACATGTCCCCCTGGAGGCGCGGGAAACTTTCTGCGTTCATGTTGTTTTTCATTGACAAAGCCACAGATTCAAAGATAAAGTCAATCAACTCCACTAGCTGTGATGGCAATCACTGAAGTGGCAGGAAGGCCCGCAGGACTGACGCAAGGGAGAGCCAGTGTTCGCCGAAGAACGCCAACAGCTGATCGTTGGGCTCATCACTGCCAGCGGCCGGGCCAGCGTCACGGACCTCGCCGAGCGTTTCAGCATCACCACCGAGACCGTCCGCCGGGACCTTGCCGCCCTCGAAGCCGCCGGCAGTGTGCGCCGGGTCCACGGCGGCGCGGTGTCCCCGGACCGCTTCAGCACCAATGAGGAAAGCATCCTCGTGCGGACCGACCAGCGGCAGCCGGAAAAGACCCGGATCGCCGAAGCCGCCCTGGCGCTCATCCCGCAGGACGGCACGGGCAGCATCCTGATCGACGCCGGCTCCACCACCGAGTCCCTCGCGGAACTCCTGGCCGCCCGGACCGCGGCAGCCACCTCCATTTCAGGGCCCGGGGCGGAACTCGTGGTCATCACCCACTCCCTGCCCATCGCGGCCAGGCTGTCCGCCGAACCCGGCATCGCCCTGCATCTGCTGGGCGGGAAGGTCCGCGGGCTGACCCAGGCCGCCGTAGGCCAGTCCACCGTCGAAGCCGCCCGCCGGATCCGCCCGGACATCGCCTTCATCGGCACCAACGGCATCCACGCAGCCTTCGGGCTGAGCACTCCCGATCCTGAAGAAGCCGCTGTCAAGGCTGCCTTCGTCCAATCAGCGCGCCGCATTGTGGTGCTGGCTGATGCCTCCAAGCTGGACGCCGAAACCCTGGTCCAGTTCGCCTCGTTGAAAGATCTGGACACCTTGATCACTGACACGAAACCCAGCCAGGACCTGGCCGATGCACTGGCGGACGCCGGAGTGGAGGTGGTGGTCGCGTGATTGTCACCCTGACCGCCAACCCGAGCCTGGACCGCACCGTGGCGCTGCCCGGCCCCCTGCTCCGCGGCGAAGTCCAGCGGGCCGTCTCCGTCCGGCAGGAATCCGGCGGCAAGGGAGTCAACGTCTCCCGTGCGCTGGTCGCCTCCGGCCTGACAACGGTCGCCGTGCTGCCCGGAGCCGAGGCGGACCCCGTCCTCGCCGGACTCCGGGCAGGCGACGTCCCGTTCGCTGCCCTCCCGATCGGCGAGCCGCTGCGCAGCAATGTGGCGCTCACCGAACCCGGCGGCGTCACCACCAAAATCAACGAACCCGGCCCGGTGCTGAGCGCGGACCAGCAGGAGGCCCTGATCGGGCTGCTGCTGGACCGCTCCCGCGGCGCCAGCTGGGTTGTCCTGGCCGGATCGCTCCCACCCGGGGTCCCGGCCGACTTCTACGCCACCGTCACCCGGCGGCTGCGCTCCCTGGATCACGGCAACGAGGCTCCCCTCATCGCCGTCGACTCCTCCGGCGAACCGCTCGCCGCCGCGATCTCCGGCGACGCGCTGGGGAAACCGGACCTCATCAAACCCAACGCCGAGGAACTGGTGGAACTGGCTGCCGCAGCCGGATTCGCCACGCACAAGTCCGCCGAGGAACTCGAAGCGGATCCGGAGGCTGCCGCGGTGGCCGCCTCCGCCGTCGTGCGCTCCGGGGTGGGTGCCGTGCTGGCAACGCTCGGGTCCAAGGGTGCGGTGCTTGTGACGGCCGACGGCGCGTGGCTGGCCACGCATCCGCCGGTCACTGCGGTGAGCACGGTAGGCGCCGGCGATTCCTCGCTGGCCGGCTACCTGCTCGCCTCCGGCCAGGGCGCCGCCCCGGCCGATTGCCTCCGTCAGGCAGTGGCCCACGGTGCCGCCGCCGCTTCACTGCCGGGCTCCACAGTCCCGGCAGTCCACCAAACCACCCCCGACGCCGTAACCATCACGGCCCTCCGGAAGGATTGACAGTGACTCAGCTCATTACTACCGAACTGGTCGAGCTCGACCAGAACCTGGGCAGCTCGCCCGAGGACGTGATCCGGCACCTGGCAGGCAGAGTTGCAGCCAACGGACGCGCCACCGAAGCCGAAGGCCTCTTCACCGACGCCTTCGCCCGGGAGTCCAAGACCGCCACCGGCGTCCCGGGCGGGATCGCGATCCCGCACTGCCGCTCGACGGCGGTCACCGAGCCGACGCTCGCGATGGCACGGCTGTCCCAGCCGGTGGACTTCGGCGCCAAAGACGGCCCCGCGGACCTGATCTTCTTCATCGCCGCCCCCGAAGGCGCGGACCAGGAGCACCTCAAACTGCTCTCCAAGCTGGCCCGCTCGCTGATCAAGAAGGACTTCACCGCGTCCCTGCGTGCCGCCGGCTCAGAAGCCGAGGTCGTAGAACTCGTCGAAGGCGCCCTCGCGGACAAGCCGGCAGCAACGGCGGCAGCCCCGGCCGCCGCCGCGGGCGCAACCGCCGCCGATGCATCCGCCGAGCCTGCACCCGCCGAAGCAGCCCGCCCCAAGCGCCTGGTCGCTGTCACCGCGTGCCCCACCGGCATCGCCCACACCTACATGGCCGCCGATTCGCTCGTGGCCGCAGCCAAGGAGGTCGGCGTCGACCTGCAGGTGGAGACGCAGGGGTCCTCCGGCGCCAAGGCGCTGGACCCCGCTGTGATCGCGGCAGCCGACGCCGTGATCTTCGCCGTGGACGTGGATGTGCGCGGCAAGGAGCGCTTCGCCGGCAAGCCGGTCATCAACGCGCCGGTCAAGCGTGGCATCGACGAGCCGGACAAGATGGTTCAGGAGGCCCTCGCCGCTGCGGACAACCCCAACGCCCGCCGTGTCCCGCACTTCGGTGAGGACCAGGCGCAGCAGGAGGCCGAGGAGAAGGGCGAGCACTTCGGCACCAGGCTGAAGAAGGCGCTGCTCACGGGCGTCAGCTACATGATCCCGTTCGTGGCAGGCGGCGGTCTGCTGATCGCCCTCGGCTTCCTGTTGGGCGGTTATGACATCACCGCTTTCGCGGACAAGATCCTGGCGGAGAACAGCCTCACCAATCTGCCGACCGAATACCCGGAACTCGCCTGGGGCCCGCTGGGCGCCTACCTGGGTGCCGTGATGTTCAAGATCGGCGCCCTGTCACTGGGCTTCCTCGTCCCTGCACTGTCCGGCTACATCGCGTACGCCCTCGCTGACCGGCCCGGCATCGCCCCGGGCTTCGTCGCCGGCGCCGTTGCCGTCTTTATGGGTGCCGGATTCATTGGTGGCATTGTGGGCGGCCTGATCGCCGGCTATGTGGCACACGCGATCGGAAAGCTCAATGTGGCCCGCTGGCTGCGCGGCCTGATGCCGGTGGTTATTATCCCGCTCGTGGCATCGTTCGTGGCATCGGGCATTCTGTTCGTGTTCCTGGGCGCCTACATTGCCTCGATCACCGCCGGGCTCAACAACTTCCTTGCCGGCCTCACCGGCGCCAGCGCCATCGCGCTCGGCGTCATCCTGGGCCTGATGATGTGCTTCGACCTCGGCGGACCGGTCAACAAGGTTGCCTACGCCTTCGCCGTCGCCGGCCTCGGCGCAGCAACCATCGACAACCAGGCGCCGTGGCAGATCATGGCGGCCGTCATGGCAGCAGGCATGGTCCCGCCGCTCGCCATGGCCCTGGCCTCCACCGTACTGAACAAGAAGCTCTTCAGCCTCGCGGAGCAGGAAAACGGCAAGGCCGCCTGGCTGCTGGGAGCTTCCTTCATCTCCGAAGGCGCCATCCCGTTCGCCGCCGCCGACCCGCTCCGCGTCATCCCCGCCAGCATGCTCGGCGGTGCCGTGACCGGTGCCATCTCCATGGCAGCGGGCGTGGGATCGAAGGCCCCGCACGGCGGAATCTTCGTCTTCTTCGCGATCGACAACTTCCTGATGTTCGTTGTCGCCATCGCCGCCGGAACCGTCGTCACGGCCTTCGCAATCATCGGGCTCAAGCGCTACGCAGTCAAGAAGCCGGTTGATACGGTGGAACAGGTTCCCGTAGCCGCCTGAGCCGTCCAGAAAAACCTTCCTGGCTGATATTTCCCCAAGCTGAAACCAAGGAGCAAAAATGACCGAACGTAACGCCACCATTGCCAGCCGCGTGGGGCTGCACGCCCGACCGGCCGCGATCTTTGCCGAGGCTGCAGGCGAGTTCGATCTCGAAATCACCATTGCCCGCCTGGGCGAACCCGTTGACGAGGCCATGGATGCCGCCAGCATCCTGTCCCTCATGAGCCTGGGCGCGTCCCACGGCGAGGTTGTGGTCCTGCGCGCCGAGGGCGACGGCGCCGACGCCGCCCTGGAGCGCCTGGTCCAGATCCTCGAAACGGATCACGACGCCGAATAGCGTCACCGCCCGGTGATACTGCCGCCGGCCATGAGGCCCGGCCGGACCCCGAACAGGGTCCGGCCGGGCTTCTGCGTTGCAGCGCTGTCCCGGGATTCCCGGAAATCCATCAGCAGACTTAGTAAATGCTTGTCAGGGTCCGGCGCCGCCGATAGTTTGGAGACCGCGGCACCACCACCCGTGGCCTGCCGCAGGACCAGTTCCCGGCCGAAGGAGACACCCGTGGCAACCGTGCAGCACAGCATCGAAGTCGACGTTCCCGTGTCCACCGCGTACAACCAGTGGACGCAGTTCGAGACCTTCCCCGAATTCATGAAGGGCGTCGAGGCTGTCGAGCAGATCGACGAGACCTCCCTCCAGTTCCGCACCGACATCGCCGGCGTCCGGCGCGAGTACCTCGCCCAGATCACCGAGCAGACACCCGACCGGAAGATCGCCTGGGTCAGCACGGACAAGCCCCGCAACGCCGGAACCGTGACGTTCGAATCCCTCGGTGCCGAGCGCGCCCGGGTCAACGTGGAACTGGAGTGGGAGCCCGAGGGGCTGGTGGAAAAGGCAGGCTCGGCTGTCGGTGCGGACAGCCGCCAGGTCACCGCGGACCTCGGCCGCTTCAAGGAGTTCATCGAATCCCGCGGCATCGAAACCGGCGAATGGCGGTCATCGGTCGCCCGCGGCGAAGTGGACGACACCACCGGCGGCAACGACGTCCAGCCGGGGAGGTAGCCATGCCGACGAAGAAGAACGCCCCGCGGGGCGCCGAGAGCCCCAGCATCAAGGATCCGGAACTCTACGAAGAACTGCTGGAGGACGGGGCGTCGAAGCAGAAGGCCGCCCGCATCTCCAACGCCGCCGCTAAGAAGGGCCGGTCGGCAGTTGGCCATAAGGGCGGGAAGGCCGGTGACTACGAGGACTGGACCGTCCCCCAGTTGAAGGCACGTGCCAAGGAGATCGGCCTGAAAGGCTACTCCGCGAAGAAGAAAAGCGAGCTCATTTCCGCGCTCAGGAACTCCTGATCCCGGTGGCCGCCGGCCGGACCGACCACCGCTCAGGCCTCCTTGCGTGCCGCCGCATCGGCAGTCTTCGCGGCGGCAGCCTTCGGGGCTGCCTTCGTTCCGGCGGTTTTGGCGGTGGTTTTCGCGGTGGTTTTCGTGCCGGCTTTGGGAGCGGCCCGGGAGGCCGTCTTGGGCGCGGCCTTGGCGGCCGTCGACTTCGCGGCAGGCCTGGCGGTGGACTTGGCAGTGGATTTGGCGGTGGACTTCCCAGTGGATTTCGCAGTGGACGTCGCGGAGTCGTCCCCGGACGCTGCCCCTCCCCCGCGTTTCTTCTCCAGGCTCCGCTTGAGCGCCTCCATCAGGTCGATCACCTCGCCGCTGCCGGCCTCCGCTGCCGGGACGCCGAAGGTCTCCTCGGTGTCCAGAGACTCCCCCTTCTCCAGCTTCGCCTCAATGAGCTGGCGCAGCTGCAGCTGGTAGTCGTCGGTGAACTGGTCAGGCTCGAAGTCCGCCGCCATCGAGTCGACCAGCGCGGCGGACATTTCACGTTCCTGCGCGGAGATGCGGATGGTTGTTTCGAGCGAGGGGAAACTGGCCTCCCGCACCTCGTCCGCCCAGAGCAGCGCCTGCAGCACCAGCACGTCGCCGCGGATCCTAAGGGCCCCCAGCCGGGTCTTGTCCCGCAGGGCGAACTGGACGATCGCCACCCGGTCGGTGTCCTCGAGGGCCCGGCGCAGCAGGACATAGGCCTTGGGCGACTTGGAGTCCGGCTCCAGGTAGTAGCTCTTCTCGAAGGACATGGGGTCGAGCTGTTCGGCCGGCACAAACTGCACGACGTCGATTTCGTGGCTGTTCTCGGCCGGGATGGATTTGAGCTCCTCGCGGCTGAGGACCACCGTGCGCCCGTCGTCCTCGTAGGCCTTATCAATGTCCTCGTAGTCCACGATCTTGCTGCAGACCTCGCAGCGGCGCTGGTAGCGGATCCGTCCGCCGTCGGCGTTGTGGACCTGGTGGAGGCTGATGTCGTGGTCCTCGGTCGCGCTGTAGACCTTGACGGGCACGTTGACCAGCCCGAACGCTATCGCGCCTTTCCAGATGGCTCTCATGGATCAAGTGAACCTCACAGTTGCGGGGAGGTGAAGCCCTTTGGCTGAAACCACGCCGGCCAGCAGCAAAGAACGGGTCCGGGTTGGCGGCCGCGAACTGGTGGTCACCAACCTGGACAAGGTCATGTATCCGGAGACCGGAACCACCAAGGCCGATGTGCTTGCCTACTACGCCGCGGTGGCGCCCGTGCTGATCCCTGCCGCCGC
>CALMVY010000081.1 GCA_937873245.1 uncultured Arthrobacter sp.
CACAGCTCCCCCGAGATCTCTTCCGTCCCTGCAATCTAACCCAGAAAGGCCGGAGATACACGCTGCAGACCCCGGGGCCGGTCACCGCACCGCCACTCACGCTCGTGGTGCCCTGGGTCGGGTCGTCTTACGCTTCCCCGACGCCCTGCGCCCGGTTCCGCAGCCAGCGGCGTGACAAGTCCACCACAGCGATAAGTCCAGCCAGGGGCGTGAGCACAGCCGCGGCATAGACGAAAAGCAACCAGCTGAGCGTGGTCAGCAGCGTCTGGTGGTTGCTCAGCAGGGACAGCCCGCCGAAGATCCCCAGGCCCCAGAACAGGAGCACCCCGGCCAACACCGCCGTGCCGGGAAAGTACTCGTTCGCGACTGTTCTTTTCACGGTGCTCTGCAAAATCTTCAAGGTTTTCATGACCCTCCTCATGCCTGGCGGTGGGGGAAGTCCGCCGGAGTCATTCCAAGTATGGGGCCCGCCAGGGCAGGATTTTCGAGGAATGCCCGCGACGTGACGAAGCTAACGAATGGCACTCCAATGACTGACGGAACATGTTCGCAGGGCCCGGGCCGTGCGATGGGGAATGGCGCGGATGGTGGGGTGAAGAACCGCCGTATCGCCCAGGCGCGGAAGCGGCCCCGTCTCTTCTCCCCAGTAAAGGCGAACCCGTCGAATACGATCGTGTGATGCCACTCCTTATCGCTCCGGACGTCAGATACCACGCCTCTTGGCTGGAAGGATCCGCCGAGTTTGGCGGCACTAACAGGGACGGCGGGGGCGCGGAGGACTGGCCGCTGGAAGACCTCAAAGATGCCCAAGTATTCCGCCGGTTTGTGGATGCCCTTCGTAACGATGCTTTGCCGGAGAGCCCGCGGAAGCCGGGATACGTGCCCTGCACCTACTTGTGGGTCGTGGAGGGTGACACGTTCCTTGGCTCACTGGCCATCAGGCACGAGCTGAACAAATCCCTCCTCAACGAGGGTGGGCACATCGGCTACAGCATCAGGCCCTCCGCGAGGCGCCGCGGCCACGCGGCTGCCGCGCTCGCCGGTGCCCTGCCGATAGCGCGAAACCTGGGAATCCCCCGGGTTCTGCTCACCTGCGATGACAACAACACCGGCTCCCGGGCGACCATCGAAAAGAACGGCGGCGTCTACGAGGACACCCGCAACGGCAAACGACGCTACTGGATCGATACCGTGTAACCGGCCGCCCACCTGAACTCCCAGCCGCCGTAACATCTCCACGCCAGGATCCATGGCGCCCGGAGCGGTCCACGGTTAGGCTGTCGCCATGTCAGGACATTCGATTTTGCACTCGCCCCCTTGGGTCCTCCCAGTCGTCACAGTGCTGTCCGGTATCGCGGGTTGGTACTTGATGTCCGACGTGCTGCACGGAGAAGGCCCGCTCGACCTTGGTTTCTATTGGGTGACGCTTGTCCTGGGCTTGCTGGCCTTCGCAGTCTGCGGGATGTCTGCGTGGGTCTGGCTCCGAAATGCACTGACAGGGCGGAATGACGCGACGGACTGAGCCTCACGGCTGGACCTGATGAACGGGAAGAATTGGCAACGGTCGTCGAGGTGGCAAAGAGCAAAAGCAGTTTGCCGAATAGCTTTTGAACAAACGGCTCCAACGGCCAGCTCGCGTAGCCTAGGGATCAATGAACCCTTTTGACCTGCCGGCCCACCAGCTCGCTGCGTTCGCCCGCCCGGTACTGGAATACCTTCCTGCCGGTTACGACGCTGCGGACGCAGCGCAAGGCGAGATTGACGACGTCGGATCCCTCGCCGCACTTGCCTCACCGGACGTTGCGGCGACTCGGATCAGCCGGCTGGGAGTCAACGTCAGCACCGGGAACATGACCGAGCGGCTGCTTGAAGACAGCGACGAGTGCACCGTCATTTCGGGCCTCAGATACCGCAACCTCGATCCGGCCTTCCCGTTCGTGGCGTTCAAGACTACTGCCCGGGTGAACGACGCCGAGGCTGCGGATGCACTGGCCGCCCAAGTGGCCGAGGCCTACCGCGGCGTTGGAGTGCGCGGCCTCACCTTCTGGGAGCAGCCAGGTCTCGCTCTATCCTCCGCAGAAAGCTGGGCAACAGTCATGGCCGGGACACTCGAAGTGGCAGCAGAAGCTGAAGGGCGGGACCTGACCGGGGACCTCACGGCTTCCTGGCCGGAAGGGGCGGCTGAAGTGTTTTCCGCTTACCAGCACGAACATCAAGCGTGGCGGTCTTCGTCAGCCTGTCCGCACACTGAAGGGGGCGGTCCCGCATGGGGCCGGCGTAACCGGTTATCGTCTATCGCTTGCCTGCGGAGTAATTCGCTCGTCCAGCGGTAGCCCTATTTGGAGTTGAGGTCGTAGCCAAAGTCTTTAAGGGTGTAAATATTCCCCTCAAGATCAACACGGGCGTAGCTCGGATGTGGAGCTTTCAGCCCATTGTAGGCCCACCCAAAAACCAGAAGGGCTTCTGCGGCGAGCTTCATCCACCGTCGTCTTTCGATTTCATCAACGAAAGTGCGGTCAACCAAGTGTCTAGTATTTCTGTGGGCCTTCGGTGCGCTCCCAAAGGTCAGAAACCTATACACGAAGTAGGGCAGCGCGGATTCGGCGTCCACACCTTCCTCTCGCGCCGTGGTGAACGGGGTACTTTCCCCGTCGTGTACGAGACTGAAAACTTCGGTGAAGTAGGGTCCCCCCGCGACTAGCCACTTAAGGTAGCCCTTCGCATTTAGGCATGGTTGGTTGGTTTCGCCCGGTAGGGGCGGTGGCCGCCGGCGGCGAGTAGGCATCGGAGCCGGTAGTTGGTGAAGTTGCGGAAGCCTCTGGCGATTCTGCGGGTGGTTTCGATGACGCCGTTGATCGCTTCGGTGGGTCCGTTGGAAGCGCCGTTGGTGTCGAAGTACGCCAGGATCGCCGACTTCCATTGTTTGAGTGTCCGGCCGAGCCGGGCGACTTCCGGGATCGGGCAGGTCGGGAACGAAGCGATCACCTCGGTCACGAGTGCCCTGCCGTGTTCCGGGCGGGCGTGGTAGATGTTGCGCAGCTTCTGGTAGCACTGCCAGGCGAGGGTGACTTCGTGGCCGGGGTCCCCGGCGGTGAGCTTCGCGTCCAGCCGGGATGATTGTTTCTCGGTGAGGTGTTCGGCGCCGATCTGCAGGGTCCACCACCTGCTCGCGGTAGCGAAGAACAGCGTGAATTTGCGACGGCCTTGTTTGGTCAGACTGCCGCGACCGTCGCCGCAGTCTCATCACGACAGGGCTAGCACCTCTTGGACGGAAATGGCGAATTCATGGGCGTCAGGGCAACGAGAGATCATATTGTCGAGTCGGCCGACCGGTTGTTCTACCAGCAGGGCTACGAACACACCTCGTTTTCGGACATAGCGGACGCCGTCCAGATTTCGCGTGGCAATTTTTACTATCACTTCAAATCCAAGGACGAAATTCTGGACGCCGTGATCGAGGCGCGTCTGGCTAATACCCGGAAGATGCTGGAGCAATGGGAGATCGAAGGGAAATACCCCGCCGATCGCATCCGATGCTTTATCCATATTCTGATCGCGAACCGGGCCGACATCAAACGTTATGGCTGCCCGGTCGGCACGCTGTGCAGCGAGCTTGCGAAGCTGAGTCATGCCTCGCAAGCCGAGGCCAACAAGCTCTTTACGCTGTTTCGGACCTGGCTGCGCAGGCAATTCACGCTGCTCGGCCGCAAGGCAGACGCCGACGCGCTGGCGATGCATCTTCTCGCCCGCAGCCAGGGCGCCGCCACACTGGCAAGCGCGTTTCACGATGAGAAGTTCATCAAGCAAGAAGTGAAGCAGATGTGTGAGTGGCTGGATTCGTACACCGAAGGCGCGGCGCTCAATGCACCCGGCGGACGCGGCGTGGACAAGGCCGCGCGGCGTTAAGATAGATTTATAGGAGAGGACAT
>CALMVY010000082.1 GCA_937873245.1 uncultured Arthrobacter sp.
CTACCTTATGTAGAAACTATCCGCAAAACACGGTAAATTTAGGACTGAAGTATTCACTTACCGCCTGGCAGGGTCGATTGGCCGGGGTGGCACTCACGAAGGACGTACGGAATGGCGAGTCTCGGCGAACTGGAACGGGCAGTGATGGACCTGCTCTGGGCAGGCCATGAGGCTGCGACGGCGAACACCCTCCGGGATCTGCTCGCGCTGAGCACCCGGGCGGACAACGGCAACGCCGGGCACGAGGGCAAGGACCTGGCCGTCACGACGGTCCTGACCGTGCTTTCCCGGCTGGAGCGCAAAGGCCTCGTGGAGCGTGAGCGCGGCACCCGCCCGCACCGCTACCAGGCGGTCTCCAGCCGTGAGGACCATACCGCTGAGTTGATGCACGAGGTCCTGGGGTCCGCACCGGACCGCGAGGCCGTGCTGGCACGCTTCATTGGTTCCGTCACCGATACCGAGGCAGAAACGCTGCGCAAGCTGCTGGGACTCAGCTAGCGCCCGATGTTCTGGACCTCATGGTTTCTGGCGGTCCTGGCGATAGTGCTGGCGTGGCCGGTGCCTATCCTGCTTTCCCGCGCCCAATGGCCTGCGCGTTCGCCGTTCACGGCCATGCTGCTCTGGCAGGCAATCGCCCTGGCCGGCGGGCTGTCCATGATTGGCGCCATGCTGGTCTACGGGCTGGAGCCGATCGGGGACAACCTGCTGGCTGGGCTGGGGGCCCTCGCCGGAATGGTGTTCAATAATGCGCCCACCACGGAGCTGGGCTTCTGGCACATCTTCGCCCTCTCCGCCGCGGCACTCCTGACGGCCCACCTGGTGTTCACCCTGCTGCTGACCTACTACAAGATCCAGCGCCAGCGGCGGCGGCACCGCGAACTGCTGGCCCTGCTGGCGTCCCCCTCCGCGGACGGGCCCCGGACCATGGTGATCAACGTCGACTCCCCCGTCGCGTACTGCCTTCCCGGCGGTGCCCGTTCGGTCACCGTCCTCTCCGACGGGCTCATGGCGGCCCTGGAGCCGGCAGAACTCCGGGCTGTCCTGAACCATGAGAACGCCCACCTGGACCAGCGCCACCACCTGTTGCTCTGGGCCTTTGCCGCCTGGCGGCAGGCCCTTCCCTGGCTCCCCACCACACGGCTGGCCCAGGAAGCGGTCAGCTCGCTGATCGAGATGCTCGCCGACGACGTCGCGTTGAAGACCGCGAGCAAGGCCACGCTGATCAAGGCCATCGCCATTGTGGCCAGCGGGTCGGCCGGGAACAGCGGCGGCGCAGACCTCCGCCCGGAGGCCTCAAGCCTTGCCCTCTCCGGCCTGGACGCCGCCGCCGGCACGTCCGGCGCGGACTCCGCCCGGACCACCGCTTCACGGGTCAGCCGGCTGCTCTCGCCCCGGCCGGAGCTGCCGGCGCCCATCCGCAGCTTGGTCGTGGCGGGATCCGTGCTGCTCCTTGCCCTGCCCACCGCCCTGCTCGTGGTGCCCGGCCTGCTGGGCTGAGTCCCGCCGTCGTCCTCCCTTTGCTGCCCCGACGCCTGCGGCACACGATCCCTCCCGCCTCCGCGGCCTGCCCCCTGCCTTCTGCCCTCACGCCTCCATGCGTTCCCCCTCCACGCTCCCCGCCCCGGC
>CALMVY010000083.1 GCA_937873245.1 uncultured Arthrobacter sp.
CAGCTTCCAGCCCGCGGCATCTCGCGCGCGGCCCTTGCAATCCCTGCGGCCGTTCGGGATGATGCCTAGGCACGGTGCTTTAGTGCCTAAGCCGAAGGGGGCGCCGATGCTGCAGGCATTTGGCTGGGGTCTGCTTGCCGGGTCCTCGTACTTCCTGGGTGGACTGCTCGCCCTGCGGTGGCGCGTTGGCAACAGCGTCCTGCTCGGCATCCTGACCGGGCTCGGTGCCGGCGCCCTGCTCTCGGCCGTCGCCTACAAGCTCATCGCCGAGGCCGGGCGGCTGGCCGGCGGAAGCGGTTATGTCGGAGTGGGACTGATCGGCGGGGCCGTGGCGACGGCGTGGGTGGTGACGGGTGCCGTGCCCGGCCAGCGGCTGTCCGAACCTCCCGTACACGAGCCCAGGTTCCTTGTGATCGGGCTGTCCGTGGTCGCCGAAGCTGTTGTTATCACCGGGGCGCTACTCAGCGGCTACGGCATCAGTGCCGCGGTTCTTGCCGCGGTCTTCCTCTGCGGCGTGCCCGAGGCCATGGCCGACACCGGACCGCTGCGCAAGTCAGGCATGACCGCCCGCCACGTCATGTCCGCCTGGCTGGCCATGACGTTCTTGTGCGCCGCATCAGTGGCCGTCTTCACGGTGCTGCTGCGGGCAGCCCCGCCCGAGGTGGTGGCCTTCGCGCTGGCCTTTGCCGGCGGCGGCGTCCTGACGAACGTAACGACCCGCATGGTGCCGGAGGGGCTCCGGGACGCCGGCGCCGCCACCGGCATCGCGATCGCCGTCGGATTCGGCCTCTCGTTCGCCCTTGTGGAGATCCTCGGCGGACACTGAGGCCGCCGCCGGGACCCCGGCCCTGTCTGCTTGGACCTCATTGTCTCTGTCACGGCTCACGGTTCCTTGAGTGCGCTGCTGATGAGGGCTTTGAGGGTGCTCTTTTCGGCGAGGCCGAGGACCCGGGCCGCCACTTTGCCCTGTCTGTCAAGGACGAGTGTGGTGGGCACCGCGCGCGGCGGGACGTGGTCGGCCAGAGCCAGAAGGACACCGCCGTCTGAGTCGTTGAAACTCGGGTAGGTCGTGCCGAAAGTTCGTTCGAACGCGGCTGCGGTGGCTGCGGTGTCGCGGACGTTGATGCCGTAAAACGCCACGCCGTCGTTCTTGAATTCCTGGTGCAGGGCTTCCAGGTCGGGGGCTTCCTTGCGGCAGGGCGCGCAGGCGGCGTACCAGACGTTTAGGACCGTGGGATTCCCTCTCCAGGCGGAAGAGCTGACAACCGTGCCGTCAAAGAGCTTCCCGGTCATTTCAACTGCCGGTGTCCGGGTATCGGGGCTGTATTCGGAGACAGAACCGTCCCCGGCGATGTAGTTCTTGTTGTCCCCGGCCCGGCCTTGGGCTGCCAGTGTGTCGGGGGCGGCGCAGCCGGCCAGGAGGACCGCGGCAGACGCTGCGCCGAGCAGCAGTCCGCGCCGTCCCGGGAGCGGGATGGCCGGCGGAGTGGCCGAGTTGTTGGTGTTCATGTCCTGGTCCTACCGGGTCAGACGGGCGTGATGACGGTGGCGGCGAGGTTCTGCAGTTGATAGATCCAGAGCATCCAGATCCCGGAGACCATCAGGATTCCGACGAGCATGAGCAGGGAACCGCCGATGATGTTGAAGGCGCGGATGTGCCGGCGGACGAAGCCCAGGGTTCTGGTCACCCAGTTCAGGCCCAGGGCCGCCAGCACGAAGGGGATGCCCAGCCCCAGGCAGTACAGGAATCCCAGCAGTGCCCCGCGCCAGGGATCACCGGTGGTGGTGCTTAATGCCAGGACGGCGCTGAGGGTCGGGCCCATGCACGGGGTCCAGCCGAGGCCGAAAACGATGCCGAGCAGCGGGGCGCCGGCGATTCCTGTTCTGGGCCTGAAGGACAGCTTCCGGGTGGTTTGCAGGAAGGATAAACCGCCGACCAGGACCACGCCCATGAACACGACGAAGACACCCATGGCACGGATCAGCGTGTCCTGCCATTGCAGCAGCCAGCCGCCGATCACCCCGAACGCCGCCCCGTAGGCTGTAAACACGGCAGCGAATCCGAGGATGAACAGCCCGACGCCGGTCAGGACCCGGCGCCGGTTGTCCGCCCGGCCGGGATCGGTCAGTCCGGAGACGTAGCCCAGATACCCGGGCACCAACGGCAGAATGCAGGGCGAGATGAACGAGACAGTCCCCGCGGTCATGGCCAGGGGCATGGCCACCAGCAGCGCACCTGACTGCACCATCTCGGCGAAATACCCGCCAATGCTCATCGCCAGCTCCTCAGTCATACCGAAACGTCCCGCGGCAGCGCGATCCTTCACGGACCCTGGGCCACGATGCCCCGGGCGCGGCGGCGTCGACATCCCGCCGCGTCCTGCCCCATCGACAGTACGGGACGCCCGGCGATAACATCAAAATCTTGCGGTATCATCGCTATATGACGATACAAATTGGCGGCACTCCAGATGACTGCGGTCAGCTGGATCCCGCGGCGGCTTTGTTTCATTCCTTGAGTGACCCGACCCGGCTGAGCATTGTGAAGCGGATGGCCGGCGGGGAGGTGCGGGTCAGTGACCTGACCCGGGAGCTGCGCCTGGCTCAGTCCACGGTCTCGGCGCACGTGGCGTGCCTGCGGGACTGCCGCCTGGTCGAGGGCCGGGTGCAGGGCCGCAGCGTGTACTACTCGCTGTCCCGACCGGAATTGATGGACATGCTCGCCCAGGCTGAGATCCTGCTTGCCGCCACCGGCAACGCGGTCAGCCTGTGCCCGAACTACGGCACCGGCAACGCCGGCGCCCCCCTTGCAAAGGAGAACGCACGATGAGTGACGCCTGCGGATGCAGCGATGACAAGCCCGGAACCGAATCCGAAGAGGCAGAGGAAGCCGTAGGGTTCTGGCAGGTGAGCGAAATCCGCGCGGCCGCGGTCTCCGGCGTGCTGCTGCTCGCAGCCTGGATCGCCTCCCTGACCGGTGCCCCCGAATGGCTGCGACTCCCGCTGGAAATCGCGGCGTTGCTGGTGGCTGCGTGGACCTTCGTCCCCTCCACCCTGCGGCGCCTGACCAAGGGCAAGATCGGCGTCGGGACGCTGATGACGATCGCCGCGGCCGGCGCGGTCGCCCTGGGCCAGTTCGAGGAAGCGGCCATGCTCGCCTTCCTCTACTCGATCTCGGAAGGCCTGGAGGAATATTCGCTGGCGAAAACACGTCGCGGCCTGCGGGCTTTGCTGGACCTGGTCCCGGCCGAAGCGACGGTGCTGCGGGGCGGGACCGAGGTCGCCGTCTCCCCGGCCGACCTTACTTTGGGGGACCGGATGGTCGTCCGCCCGGGTGAACGGCTCGCAACCGACGGCAGGATCATCACCGGCCGCACGTCCCTGGACACCTCGGCGCTCACCGGCGAATCCGTGCCGGTCGAGGCCGGGCCGGGGAGCGAGGTCTTTGCCGGGTCGATCAACGGAACCGGCCCGCTGGAAGTCGAAGTGACCAGCACGGCGGAGAACAACTCACTGGCCAGGATCGTGCACATCGTGGAGGCCGAGCAGTCCCGCAAGGGACCGGGCCAGCGCCTGGCCGACTCCATCGCCAGCAAGCTCGTCCCGGGCATCCTGATTGCCGCCGCGCTGATTATCGTCGTCGGCTTCATCGTCGGGGAGCCGCTGCTGTGGTTCGAACGCGCCCTCGTGGTCCTGGTCGCCGCCTCGCCCTGCGCCCTGGCCATCTCCGTGCCCGTGACGGTCGTCGCCTCCGTCGGCGCGGCCTCCCGCATCGGCGTGCTCATTAAAGGCGGCGGCGCCCTGGAAACCCTCGGCAAAATCCGCACCATCGCCCTGGACAAGACCGGCACCCTGACCCGGAACAAACCCACCGTGATCGACGTCGCCGCGACCGGGTCCGCGACCCGGGAACAGATCCTCGCCCTCGCCGCCGGGCTCGAAGCCCGCAGCGAACACCCCCTCGCCCGCGCCATCCTCGCCGCCGCCCCCGACCGCGCGGCCGTCACCGACGTCGACACCGTCCCCGGCGCCGGCCTTGAGGGCCAGTTCGAGGGAAAGACCGTCCGGCTCGGCCGTCCCGGCTGGATCAACCCCGGCCCCCTGGCCGCCGAGGTGGAGCGGATGCAACACGCAGGCGCCACCGCCGTCCTGATCGAGGACGACGGACTGGTCATCGGCGCCGTCGCGGTCCGTGACGAGCTGCGCCCCGAGGCCGCCTCGGTCATCGCCCGGCTCACCGCCTCCGGGTACACCACGGCCATGCTCACCGGAGACAACCTCATCACGGCCACCGCCCTGGGCAAGGCCGCCGGCATCACCGAGGTCCACGCCGACCTCCGCCCCGAGGACAAAGCGGAGATCATCCGCACGCTCAGGTCCCGGCAGCCAACCGCCATGGTCGGGGACGGCGTCAATGACGCCCCGGCCCTCGCGACCGCCGACATCGGCGTCGCGATGGGCGCCATGGGCACCGACGTCGCGATCGAAACCGCCGACATCGCCCTGATGGGCGAGGACCTGAACCACCTGCCCCAGGTCCTGGACCACGCCCGCAGGACCCGGTCCATCATGCTCCAGAACGTCGGCCTGTCCCTGCTGCTGATCGCCGTGCTGATTCCCCTGGCCCTGGTCGGTGCGCTCGGCCTGGCCGCCGTAGTCCTCATCCACGAACTGGCCGAAATCGTCGTGATCGCCAACGGCGTCCGGGCCGGCAGGATCAGCCGCAAAACCACGCTCAACGCCGCCCGACCCGCCCCGGCCTTGGAACCGGCAGCATGAGCGCCGAAACCGCGGCCAGCCCGGCGTCGCACGGGTTGGCCGCTCGCCGGATCAGAACCGTGCTGCTCGTCGCGGCAGCCGTCCTGGCCGCCGCCGACCTGGCCATCAAAGCCCTGGCCGAAGCCGTACTCTCCACCGGCGCGGCAACCGATCTGGGCCCGATCAACATCCGGCTGCTCTACAACCCCGGTGTCGCGTTCAGCCTCGGAGCGGACCTGGCACCCTGGATCGTCATCGCCGCCACCGGGCTGATCATCGCGGCCCTGACCTGGTACACCGTCTCCACCGCCCCGGCCATGACCCGCCTGTCGCGGGCCGGCGCTGCATTGCTGCTGGGCGGGGCTTTGGGCAACTTCATCGACCGGCTCGACGGGCGCGGCGTCGTGGACTACCTGCACAGCGGATGGTTTCCCACCTTCAACCTCGCCGACGTTTTCGTCACCATCGGGGTAAGTCTGTACGTTTTGGGCACATTCGCGGCGGCGGGAGGCAGGAACGGAAGTCGCTTATAGCCACCCCGAAGCCCCGTTTTTCGGGATGCCTAAATTAACGCTATCCTCGTCCTATCAGCACCCGAGGACAAGGAACACCGATGACCACCACAACACTTCCGGCGCGGTCGCTCACCGGCAGGCGCTGGTCGCGGCGGCTGCTGCTGATGGGGCCAGCGTTCGTTGCCGCCATCGCTTATGTGGACCCGGGAAACGTCGCCGCGAATCTGACGGCCGGGGCGAATTTCGGGTACCTGCTCGTCTGGGTTCTCGTCGTCGCCAACGCCATGGCGGTCCTGGTGCAGTACCAGTCGGCCAAGCTTGGACTGGCTACCGGGCTCAGCCTCCCTGAGATCCTTGGAAAGCGGCTTGGCACTCGGCGCCGGCGGCTGTACTGGGTGCAGGCCGAGGTCGTCGCCGGGGCCACGGACATGGCAGAAGTCATCGGCGGCGCCGTCGCCCTCAACCTGCTCTTTGGACTCCCCCTGCTGGCCGGCGGGATCATCATCGGCCTGGCATCCATGCTGCTGCTGGCCTTGCAGTCATACCGGGGCCAGAAGTCCTTTGAGTACGCCATCCTGATCCTCCTGGGGGTCATCGCCGTCGGATTCGTCTCAGGGCTCTTCGTCAGTCCCCCTGATGCCGGAAGCGCCCTGACAGGCCTGCTGCCCCGCTTCGAGGGAACCGAGACGGTACTGCTCGCTGCCAGCATGCTCGGTGCCACTGTGATGCCGCATGCCATTTACCTGCACTCAGCCCTCGCCCGGGACCGGCACGGTTTTTCCCGGGACCCGGCCGTGCGGACGCGGCTGATACGGGCCACCCGCTTCGACGTCGCCGGCGCCCTGATGCTGGCCGGTGTCGTGAACATCGCCATGCTTCTGCTGGCGGCTTCCAGTTTGCGGGGCACCGAGGGAACAGACACCATCGCCGGGGCCCACGCTGCCGTCACGACCGCGCTGGGTCCGGTGATCGGCGTTGTCTTCGCCATCGGACTGCTGGCCTCAGGCCTGGCCTCCACCTCCGTCGGCTGTTACGCCGGCGCCACCATCATGGGTGGACTGCTGAAGATCAGGGTGCCGCTGCTGACCCGGCGCGTGATCACGCTGATCCCCGCCCTGGCCATCCTCGCCGCGGGTATCGAACCGACCCTCGCCCTGGTTCTGAGCCAGGTCCTGCTCAGCTTCGGCATACCGTTCGCTCTGATTCCGCTGATCCGGCTCACGGGCAAACGTGAAATCATGGGCATTCATACCGACTCCAAGGCCCTCCAGATCGCCGGATGGACCAGCGCAACGCTCATCGTCGGACTCAATTGTGTGCTGATATTTCTAACCTTCACGGGGCAGTCCTGACACCACGCCGGGAATGAGAACGCCCCTGGCCGCTAGGTCTCCTGGTCCGGCTGACCCGATCCCGAGGCGTCGGCCGTCGAAGTGCAGGACGGGCGGTCTGGCGGCACCCACCTGGCCTTCGGTACAACCTCGTCCCGCCCTTCACCCGGCCCAAGGCGCGACACGTAGCGCGCGGCGCCCGGCCGGCGTCGGACATCCGGCATGGGACTACACGCCGATCTGTCGAGGCTCTCGCTCCGCTGCTTTGCCCGGCGGACTTGCTGCCACGGCCTCCCGGCAGCCTGGTCTGGACCAGCCTTCTGGACGGCAGCCGAACAGGAGGCGGGAGACCGCGAGGTAATTTAGGGGCCAGGGGCCCGCGTGTTGCCGCCCTCAAGGCGGCAACACGCGGGACCCTGCCCTGCCTAGGCTCCTGCGCGGACGAAGGTGACGGGGCCGGCGGCAGTCAGCCACGACATCGGATGAACCACGGTCTGGTTTGTGCCATTCATCCCCGAGCTGAGGACCTGACCGTTCCCGACGTAGATTCCGACGTGGCCGGGCTGGACGACCATGTCGCCCGGCGCCGGGGCGCCCACGACCTTGCCGTACTTCATGAACGCCATTGGGCCGATGTCACCGACAGGGATGCCGGCCGCTCCCAGGGCCTTTTCCACCAGACGCGTGCAGTCCTGGGTAATACCCAACTGTGCGTACGCAGACGAAAGCATGATCGCGTTGACTCCGCCAGCCACCTGCGGAGCAGCAGCGGGAGCCGGGGCGGCCTTGGGCGCAACGGTGATCCGGGCCTTCGCCGCCGGCGCCTGGACAGGCGCTGTCCGCTGGGGCACTTCGACAGTCGCCGCAGCCTTTTCGATGACCGGTGCGGGGGCAGTGGTGACCGCTGGGCGATCGAAGGAGATTTTGACGTTCGAGTCCGCCATAAGCGGTGCGGACGCCCTCTGGCTTCCCGTTTCCAGCGTTGAGGCTGGAGCCGTATCGCGCTGGAGCGGTGCCTCGGCTGCGTTGGCGGCGATGCCGCCGGTCAACACCAGGCCTGAAGCG
>CALMVY010000084.1 GCA_937873245.1 uncultured Arthrobacter sp.
CACGGCCACACCGCTGCCCGTCTTCGTGCCTGCCACGGCCACACCGCCACCCACATTCCCGCCCACTCTGCCGCCCGTCACCATCATCGAGATACCACCCACGCTGCCGGCTACACAGCCGCCGCCCGCTCCACCCACCGAGACGCCGACCGTCTTCCTGACGCCCACGTGGACGCCGCTGCCGGCGGATACGGCCACACTCGTGCCCACCGTCACCTCCACGGGCGCCACCCCCGGCGCCCCCGCGACCACCGTCCCGTTGCGGCGCCTCGTCGCGATCAGGCCCGACTGTTCCAGTTCCCGGTAGGCCCGGGCCACCGTCCCGGCCGCGATGCCGAGGTCCGCGGCGAGGCTCCGTACCGTCGGCAGCCGGGTGCCCGGCGCCAGTGTTCCGAGGGCGATCAGCGAGGAGATCTGCGCCCGGATCTGTTCGTACGGAGGTGTGGCCGAGCCCAGGTCCACGGTGATGCCTGCGCTCACGCGGAGATTTCCTTCCTTGGCAGGGGAGCCGGGGCGGGCCGGGCCAGGGCGCGCACCGGGATGACCGCGATGACCGTGGCCGCCCCGCAGAGGACGGCACCGGCCGCGATCGCCGGCCACCAGGATGTCTCGGCCGGGTCGGCCCACCCGAATGCCGTTCGGCCCAGCACCGCCGCCCAGGCGTTGCTCTGGGTCAGCAGCAGGACACCGGCCTGGGCGGTGAGGGTGGCCGCGAGGGTCCGCACCACCCGGTGGACCGTGATGGCGCGCAGGGCAGCGTCCAGGCCGGCCGGGGCATCGGGAATGCCGTGGCGGCGTTTGGCCGTGACAAGTGCCGGGAGGGCGGCGGCACACACCCCGGCCGTGAACAGTCCGGCCGGAACCCAGGCCGTCTCCTCCGCGAGCCGGGCATTCCCCACCGCCGTGACAACCAGCACGATGAGGAAGATGAGCAGCGCCAGGACAGCGGTAGTCAGCAGGGCAGGACCCACCGGCTGCCGGGGCCAGCTGCGCGGAGCGTCCGGACCGCCGTAATTGTGCTGCAGCAGGAGCTCGCCGGCGGTAATGACGAACAGCACGGCGGTGGCCATCAACGCCACCAAACCGGCAAAACCGTACCCGGCGGCCGCGAGGGCCTGGGCGAGGAAGGCTCCGGCCATCAGCGGCACAGCCGCCGCCAGGCCCAGCAGCGCCCCGAGGGAGGAGACGAGTCTGGCCGCCGGGTGCCGTCCGACGGCGATCCCTTCCTCGGGCCGGTTCCGGACGCCCAGGCCGGCGGCCGCGAGCCGCGGCGGCCGCCACCACCACATCACGAAGAGCACCACCATGCCCGCCAGGCCGGCAGGATTCGCCCAGGAGGTCATCCCCTGGACCGGATCGGGCCGGGCCGCGAAGTTCCCCGCGATCATGCCGAGACCGGCAGCCACCGTGGCGACGGTGCGGAGCAGGCGGTTCATGGCGATGGTCCGCAGCATGGCGTTATCGGCGGCGTCGAGGGTCTCCAGCTGGCGGCGGCTGGCGATCAGCCACAGCACCAGCCACGTTCCGCCCGCCAGCACCAACAGGGCGCCTCCGAGCCACCCGGCGACCTCCGGCCCGGGGATGCGTCCGTCACCGCCGCCGCTGTAGTAGCTGTAGCTGTTGGGGCCGTCGCGGACCGTTGTGGGCGCCACAGCCGCGAATCCGGGAAGAACGGCCGTCCGGGCGATGGCCGCGGCGGCGGTGAGGAAGATGGCGGCTGTGGTGAGGGCCAGCCTGCGGGGCAGGAAGTCCCGGATGCGGCGGACCGACAGGACGGCCTTCCGCCGCAAGCGGCGGGGACCCGGGTAGGTGATCTGGCCCAGGGCGTGGACCGTCAGGCAGCCCAGGACCGGCCACATCAGTGCCGGGGCGATGGTCTCTGCGCTGGTCAAGGCGCCGCCGGCCGAAGGATTCGCCGGAATGATGCCCACGGTCATCGCCCCCTGGAGGGAGCTCGCCAGCCAGCCGATGACGCCTACCCACAGCGCGTGTTCGGACACCGACGCCGGTGTGGTTCCCGTGCGCGGCGGCCAGACCACCCAGCGCAACACCACGTAGACAACCACGGCGGCGAGGAGCGGGCCAAGCAACAGCAGCGGTGGCAGGTTGAACTGGACCGGCATAAAATCCCCCAAAGATTCTGCAGCAATGTATCAAGTGCTTGATACAAAGTATGGCCCGCGGGGTGCCGGGTCAAGCATCTCAGTCGTCGAAGGGCCTGAACCGCTCTACCGCGACCACCTTGTGCTTGCTGTGGTGCGCCACATGGCACACCACGATCTCACCGGGGGCCAGGAACGGATCGGCGTCCGGCAGCAGGGCGCGCAACCGGGAACCCATGTGCTTCCCGAGTTGGGCGAACACCGTGGGAAGGGCGGGACGATGGGTGCAGAGCGCCACGCCGCGCTGCTTGTCGAACAGACCCTCGACAGCAGCCGCCGTCTTGTGCGGATGGCGGCCGTGCCGGTGCTCCGTGAGGGCTTCATTCAGCTTCACCTTCGCATCGGAGGCTTTGGCATACGGGGCGATCGTGGCCACACACCGGACCCAGGGGCTGGACACAACGCGCATGGGCTTCCACGCCTGCAGCAGCCGCCCCACCGCCTGCGCCTGCCGCAGGCCGGTGGCGGCCAGGGGCCGGTCCCCTTCGGCCTTGGACCATGAAGAGCGCGGCTTGGCTTTGGCGTGGCGCACGATCACAAGCGGCCACGTCTTCAGTTCGCCGCGGGCATGGGCCGCCGCCAAATGCTCCAGCGGGCCCACATCGCTCGGGTTGCTGAGCAGCCGGGCCGCTTTCTCCGGCGAGCACCACATGACGCTGTCCACTTCCTTACCGTCCGGCAGCAGCGCCGCCCCGTCGACGTCGACGGCCCAGTAATGGACCACCTTCAGTCCGGCGGGGACGTGGTAGTGGATGGAGGGCAGCGGGATGCCCAGCGGCACTTTCAACCCGATTTCCTCTTCGACCTCGCGGGCGGCGCACTCGGGCACCGTCTCGCCGGGGTCGATCTTGCGCTGTGGGGCCACGTCGGAATGCGCCAGCACATCGCGGGGTGCTATCTCGTGGCGTGAGAGAATGTCGCGGCACAGCGCGATGACCGACCGCATCTGCCCGTCTGGAAAATCGGCATAGCCGAGACCATGGCCCGGATTGTGGATCTCGATGCCGATCGAAGCTGAATTGACGTCCGGATTGTTCCGCCATGACGAGACTCCGGCATGCCAGGCCCGCATCTCCTCGCCCACCATCTGGGTGATGCGTCCGCTTTCGTCCACGAGATAGTGACTGGACACATGCGAGCCCTGATCGCACAGCCAGGCGGCCTGGAGGTTCATCAGGCGCGCGCATTCGAGCTGCGCGTGGGCCTGTGCCAGCGGGAACTGCACGCCCTGGTAGGCGCCGATCGGCGTGCCGCGGAACACCTTGCGCACGTTGGCGTACTCGACC
>CALMVY010000085.1 GCA_937873245.1 uncultured Arthrobacter sp.
GTGTTGCCGGTCTTCCTCGCAATCGCCGGTTTTTTTCCTAAGGAATCGGGATAGGGGACGGTCAATCCTGACCGCACCCCTCCCACACCACCCGGCATGCGGGTCCGCACCGGGCGGTTCGAGAAGTTGAGGTCATGAGAGTCGGGGTACGCCGAGTTTGTCGAAATAGGCAATGGTGAGCACCCGGTGAAGGTCTCCCGCGCTATTGCGCCACCAGCAGCGGGAATTGCCCGCCACACGCCTCGCCACGTGGTCGGCAGCGCCGAGGTTGATCAGTTCCCGGTAGATCGTGCTACCTCGCTTCCAGTGCTTGAGCTGAATCGCCCGCAGTCGGTGCCGCAGCCACTCGTCCAGCGTACGCCAGACTTTTGGCGTTTGCGCCAGCCCGAAGTAGGCTTTCCATCCCAGCAGGTAGGGTTTCAGCCGCTCAATGACCTCCGCCATGCTGCGCCCGCCCGAGCGTCGGGTCAGTTGCCTGATCCGTTGCTTGAACGTCGCCATCGGCTTGTCGGCCACCTTGCGCTTCACTCCGTCCTTGGCATACCAGAAGCTGTAGCCCAGAAACTTCCTTTCCTTGACATCGGCCACCGCGCTCTTGGTCTCATTGACCTTGAGCCGCAACCTGGCGTAGCACCGCCGCAAGAGCGCCATCACCCGCTCGCCTGCTTTCCGACTGCGGACATACACGTTGCAGTCGTCGGCGTAGCGCGCAAAGCAGTGGCCGTGCTTCTCCAATACCTTATCCACTTCATCCAGCAGCACATTCGCCAGTAGCGGACTCAGCGGCCCGCCTTGCGGCGTGCCCTGGTATCGCTCCAGCACTACGCCATCGCTCATGATGCCGCTGTTCAGATACGCCCGGATCAGCCGGATGACTCCGGCGTCGTCGAGGCGTTTCTTCAGCCGGTCGATGAGGATGTCGTGATTGACGCGATCGAAGAATTTCTCCAGATCGACATCGACCACAATCCGCCGACCGGATTGGACGTAGCCCTGCGCCGCGAGGATCGCGTCGTGCGCTCGTCGTCCGGGCCGGAAGCCGTAGCTGTGCGCGCTGAAGGTGGGATCGAGCATCGGTTGCAGCACTTGCAGCAGCGCTTGCTGGATCAGCCGATCCGTGACCGTCGGGATGCCGAGCTCGCGGCTGCCCCCGTCCGGTTTCGGGATCGTTACCCGTCGTACCGGGCTGGGCCGGTACGTCCCCCGCAGCAGTTGCTCGCGTATCGTCGGCCACGCCGTGACGAGGTGACGTGTGGTCTGGTCAATGTCCAGCCCGTCCACGCCCGCCGCCCCTTTGTTGGCTTTGACCCGCTTCCACGCTTGCCGCAGGTTCTCTCTCGTCAGTGCCGCCTGAAGCAGCCCTGACCCTGTGTTCCCGGTGTCCCGTCGCGGGTTGGCCGCTTCGTCGCTGACAGGCTCACGCCCGGCTTCACCGTGCGCTCCTCCCGCCCGCTCCGCTTGCGCGGACTTCTGACGCGTTGCGTTCAACATCGACATGGTCTCGAACACTTCTCCTCGTTCGGCCCTTCGCCCACTACAGGCAGCTACTACGGCCTCTGCTGACTTCTCGCTCCGGCTCAGCACCGTCGCCCTTTCAGGCACGAGGCGAGATCTCCCCGGGTAAGAACGCACTCCTTCACTGCACAACCGCCGGATTTACGCCGCCTCGCCTTGATCACGAGAGCTTCGCGGAATCATGCCCGCTCGCCCTGCTCGGCAACGCCTTCTATCCGGTTCTTGTCCATCGGCTCGCAGTTTCGCTCCACGCTTCCTCCCCACACCCGGTCACCCTCATGCAGTTGCGCTTCGCTTCGTTCGTCGTGATCAACTTACGGTGGGACTTCCACCCACAAGAGTGCGCCCGTGCCGGGCGCACATGGAAAAACGGCTCGCAGTACGCGAGCCGTCGTGCCGCCAACCCGCTCAGTGGCGGATGCCCGGTGCGTTCACTTTCTGTCCCTGATTGATGACTGCCAGGGCGAGCTCCAGGTCGCCGTATTCAGCTGCGTCAGGCGGCAGCTCGTTGGCCCGGATGGCGACATTGCACCACTGGAAACGTTTGCGCAAATCCCAGATTTCGCTGCGACTGGTGCGAAAAGTGGGGAAGTGGGCAATCTGTCCCCTGGATTCGGTCAGCCACTGGCCGCGGATCCACTTGTTTGCGCCCTTGTCCGGGCTGTGGCAGTCCATGCAGGCGAAGTTGAGTTGCCCGATTTTTCGCGCCATCAAGGCGTTGCCGCGCTTGATCGCTGCGACCGAGTC
>CALMVY010000086.1 GCA_937873245.1 uncultured Arthrobacter sp.
GGGGGCAACCACTGTAGGAGCGGCCGGCGGCGTGGTGTCCACGGCGGCGCCAGCGCTCCGGACGCTTGCAGCTCCCTGCCACTGCCCGAGCACCGGCGTGACCGTGTAGTACCAGGTGCCGGTGGGGACACCCTGGTCGGTGCAGCCGGGTCCGGCCGTGATTGTGCCCGCGCAAGTTCCGCCGGCGGGTACTTTGGTGCCGCCCGAGGCTGAGGCATAGCGTGCCAACGTGTATCCGGTGACAGCCCGGCCGGCGAGGGTGGTGGTGGCGTTCCAGGCCAGCGTGACATTTCCGCCAGACACGGTGGCGGTCGGCGTCGCGCCAGCGCCCACGGCGTCTGCGTTGGCTGATGCGGAACCGCCAGTCGAGGTGGCCGTCCAGAAGGCATTGGCCCCGGGGCCGGCCCACGAGAGGAGGGCGGCGCCGGCAAGGATGACGGCGATGCGGCTCCGGACGCGGGAACGTGCTTCGCGTCTGTTGTGACGGCTCATCGTCGTGCCTCCACGGTGACGGGAATCTTGAACGTCGCGCCCTGGCAGGCGGACGGTGACTGGGCGGACATGCTCGCCGCACCCGGGAGGGTGATAAACACCGAAGATTTCGCGGGGATGGTGACGGCGGGTGCGAGCGGGGCGGCCGGGGCTGTGAAGGATACCCCCGTGGTGGAGCATCCGGCATGGGCGGCATCGGCCGTGGCCGGCCCGCTGGCGGCCACTGAGTACAGCGTTACCGCGAAGGCGTTGGGGTTGCTGGTCCGGAGGACGACGCCAGCGGTGCCGCCCGGGACAAGCGTGGTGGCGTTCGAGTCGCCTGCCACCAGCGCATCGACGGTGATTTGCATGGTGCCGGCGGCCGCGGCACCGGTGCCGGTGCCCGTGCTGGCCCAGTACGCGTACGCCGTGCCAGCGCCGGCCAGCAGGCACAGCGCGACGGCACCGGCCGAGGCAGTTCCGGCGAGCCGGGTGCCGCGCGCAATGAATCGAGTGAATTGCATGTCAGTTTCCCTGCCCTGATCCTGCGTAAGCCAGCTGAAGGACTGCGCCCTTGCAGCCGTCCTGAAGACGAGGAGTGTCGAGCATGGCGATCCGCGGCCATTGGGCCGAAGGAACGCCAAGCTGTGAGAGTGAGCTGCCGCCGGGTGGGACGGTCAGGGGATAGTGCCCGCTGTACTGAGTCACGGCGTAGTCCTGGGCCGTGCAGGGGAGGTTGCCCGCGATCGCCAGCGGCGTGCGGAGCACACCCGTGATCGAGACGGTCAGGTTTCCGACGTCAATACTTTTGCCCGGGTCGTTGAATCCAAGATCGAGGGACCGGCTGGTGCCCGGCGCGAGAAGACCCGACACGTCGCCGGAGAGCCCGAACACGCGCAAGGGCGCCTTGACCCGCAATTGTGTTTTGACGGCAGGCGACTTGGTGGTTCCGCTCTGGGCCGTCACGGTCAGGTCGTAGTCTCCGGCGGCGGTAGCGGATGCCGTGGATACGTTCAGGCTGAGCTGGGCTTTGCCGCCGGCGGTCAGCATGACGGACGACGGCGAGAAGCTGGACGCTGCCCCCGCGGGGAGGCCCGTGACGGCCAGCAACACCGGGCCTGCAAATCCGCCGGTGGAGCTGACGGTGGCGGAAAAGCTCGTTGCCTGTCCCTGGTCCACGTTCCGGCTGGACGGCGTGACCTGCACCAGGAGTCCAGGCTTTTGCGGGGCCGACTGCTGCCCGGCCGCGTAGAGTGCGCCCGCCGGCAGGAATATGGCCAGCAGGCCAATGACGAGGACGCGGCCGGCGAGGCCCGCGTGTTCCCTCGCGAGCCGGAAGAGCGGCTGTGGATGCTGCATTACCTGTCCCTCCTCCGACCGGGCGCATAGCGCAGATCGGGGGTGTCGGCGATGGCTGATGGATTGCTGGGCGGTGGCCCGAAGACCCCGGCGGGCCGGTGTCCGGCCCGCCGGGTCATCAGCTACAGGCTGCCGACGGTGACCGTGACGACGGCCGACTTGCAGGCATCCTGGTTGGCGGCGTCATTGAGGAACGCCAGTGTTCCCGACCCCACCTGAGTGCCCGTGCTGTTCGCCGCAACGGGGGAGTTCGATGTGTTGGCGCTGACCGTGAACCATTCCGGCAGGCACTCCGCCACGCTCGTGGACACACTGGCGGTGAGGGCACCGACCACCGTGCCGGTGTTGGTGCTGTTGTCGGCGGTGTACGTCACCGGCACGGAGTTTCCCGGGGCCAGGCCGGCATCGAAGCCGGCATGCAGGGTCACGGTGCCGCCGCCGGAGGAGTTTGTGGCGGTACCGCTGCCGGTGCCGGTGGTGGTCCAGTAGGCGTAGGCCGTGCCGCCGCCGACGGCCACGAGGGCAACCGAGGCTGCAACGGCAATAACCTTGCTCTTCTTGGTGAGTTTGCGCATTTGGTGAGACTCCTTCTGTGGGCAGCCGGACAGAGGAGTCAACAGGCAAGAGCCGCATCCCCCAATCCTGCGGTTGCCATCGCTGAATCGAATGGCCTCATCGTTGCCGCGAAATTCTGGCTTCACAACAGGTAGTGGTACCTGTCTTTTGGCGCTGGGACTACTTGCCTCCGCGAAGAATCAGCCGAATTCTGGACACCGGGTGGTCGCGAGAGGCCGTACGCGCAATGCCCGCCTGGTTCGCAGCGGGAATGAGCCTGCCGGGCCCGGAAATGGCGCCAAAACCCTGACCACCAAGTAGTCCGGTGCGCCGAAGTGAGTACATGTTCAGGCGGCCACGTAGCAGGGCGACCGAAAGTCGAGTACCTACCTCGCGGGACCTCGTTGCCGGCCAAGCTGTTCAATGGGGGTTGCCAGCCAGTCGAGCCGGCACGTCGAACAGTGGTAGATGCCGGGGGGCACCTCATGTTGAAGCAGCGCACGGTTGATCCATCCGCGCCGGGGAAATCGGTACCTGGACCCGCACTGATCGCGGGCAGGTCATGAACTCCGGGCTCCAGGTCCTGGCCATGTCCGCCGGATCCCTGACGGGCTCGATCCTGTTGTCCCTGGGCCAGGCCGTAGTGGTCGTGTGTGTCTGCTTCGACATGGTCCGTGCCCTCTCGGTGCCGCGGTCCCACCGCCGCTACGTGGCCAACACCGTCTTCACCACCCTGGCCTGGCCGTCGATCCTGATCAGCGCCGTCACGGTGCTGATCGACGCCGCCAGCGGGACGTGGCAGGAGGTTGCAGCGGGCGTCTTCGTGATGGTCATGGTGATCTTCCGGTGGCGCAACGGCGGCGACGAGGACAGCTGGTGGAAGGGCAAGGGCAAGAAGCTGGCCGGCTGGTTCCGCGACCAGACGGCCTTCCGGCCCGCGGCTGCGCCCGCCGCCGCCTGACCCCCCGCGTTCAGTAGCTGGCGGTGGTGCCGGCGGGCCCAACCCCCGCGGCTGGCCGTACGTATTCGGCGGCGAGAGCCTCGGAGCCGCGGGCCAACAGCGCCACGTCGGCTCCCACCAGGACAAACGCGGCCCCTGCCGCCAGGTAGGCGCGGGCCGTATCCGGGTTGAAGGCGTTCACCCCGGCGGGTTTGCCGGCGGCTTCGGCGGCGCCAAGGCAGTGTTCGACGGCGGCGCGCACCTCCGGGTGTTCCTGCTGGCCCAGCAGCCCCAGGGAAGCGGCGAGGTCCGAGGGGCCCAGGAAGATCGCGTCCACGCCGTCGACCGCCAGGATCTCCTCCACCGCCTCGACGGCCGCGGCGGATTCGATCTGCACGGTGACGCTGACGGTTTCGGACGCGCGGGCGAGGTAGTCCGGGACCCGGTTCCAGCGCGCGGCGCGGGCCAGGGCGGAACCGACGCCGCGGACACCGTGCGGCGGGTAGCGGGTGGCCGCCACGGCGGCCTCCGCCTCGGCTGCCGAGTTCACCATCGGGACCAGCAGGTTCTGGACGCCCAGGTCCAGGTACTGCTTGATCAGCACGGTGTCGTTCACCGGCGGCCGGACCATCACCTGGACCGGATAGCCGTTCACGGCCTGGAGCTGGGCGAGGATCGATTCCAGCCCGTTGGGGCTGTGCTCGGCGTCGATCAGGAGCCAGTCCAGCCCGGAGCCTGCGCAGAGCTCCGCCACGAGGGGGCTGCCCGAGCACACCCACATCCCGGCCAAAGGACGGCCGGACGCGTCGGCCTGGTTGCGCAGGGCGTCCCGGAACGTGGCGTCTGGTTCTACTCGAAGCGGCATGTGATGCTCCCCAGTGGTCCGTAGTCGGCGTGGACGGTATCACCCTTGTACACCCACATCGGCCGGGTGAACGAGCCGGCGAGGATGATGTCGCCCGCCTGCATGCTGTCCCCGTGCGCGGCGATCTTGTTGGCCAGCCAGTGCACCCCGTTTGCCGGGTGGTCAAGGACCCCGGCGGCAACACCGGTTTCCTCCACGGTCTGGTTCTTGTACAGGATGGCGGAGACCCAGCGCAGGTCCACGGCGTCCGGCTTCACCGGGTTGCCGCCGATCACCATGGCCCCCATCGCGGCGTTGTCCGAGATGGTGTCCACGATGGTCCGGCCCTCCATCTCGATCCGGGAGTCCAGGATCTCGAGGGCCGGCACCACGTAGTCGGTGGCGTTCAGGACGTCGAAGATGGTGCAGCCGGGGCCTTTGAGCGCGCCTTTCAGCACGAACGCCAGTTCCACCTCCACCCGGGGATGGGTGTAGCGGTCCCACTCGACGGAGCAGCCGGTCTCAAGCACCATGTCATCGAAGATGGCACCGTAGTCCGGTTCGGTGATGCCCGTGGCGGCCTGCATGGCCCTGGAGGTGAGGCCGATCTTGCGGCCCACCAGCTTACGGCCGGCGTCCTCGTTGCGCCGCCGCCACAGCTGCTGCACGGCGTAGGAGTCCTCCACCGTCATGTCCGGGTAACGGGCAGTCAGGCGGGGGACCGGGGTCCGGCTGCGGCCGGCTTCCAGCAGTTCGTCGGCGATGGCCTCGATCGTCTTGGCATCCAGCATGGCTACAGCTGCGCCCCGAGCTTGAAGCCGGTCTTTTCCCCGGTGTGGCCGTCCTCTTCCTTGCGGGTGTAAGAGAAGCCGTCGGCCCCCACGGTCACGGCCATTTCGCTCTTTTCCTCGCGTTCGATGACGGGCTGGGGGTTGCCGTCCAGGTCCAGGACCAGGGAGGCCTCGGTGTACCAGGACGGGACCACGGGGTTGCCCCACCAGTCGCGGCGCTGGTTGTCGTGCACGTCCCAGGTGATGGTGGGGTTGTCCGGGTCGCCGGTGTAGTAGTCCTGCGTGTAGATCTCCACGCGGTGCCCGTCCGGGTCCAGGATGTAGAGGTAGAACGCGTTGGAGACACCGTGCCGGCCGGGGCCGCGTTCGATCCGGTCGCTGATGCGCAGGGCACCCATCTTGTCGCAGATCTGGATGATGTTGTGCTTCTCGTGGGTGGCGAACGCGACGTGGTGCATACGCGGGCCGTTGCCGCCGGTCAGGGCGGTGTCGTGGACTGTCTGCTTGCGGTGCATCCAGGCGGCGTAGGTGACGCCGTCGGAGTCCTGGATGTCTTCGGAGACGCGGAAGCCGAGGTCCTCGAGGTACTTGCGGCCGCGCGGGACGTCCGGGGTCACCTGGTTGAAGTGGTCCAGCCGGACCAGCTCGCCGGCGGAGTAGAGGTCGTAGCGCTGGGTGAGGCGTTCCACGTGTTCCACCTCGTAGAAGAACTCGTAGGGGAAGCCCAGCGGGTCCTCGACGCGGACGGCGTCGCCGATGCCCTTGGTGAAGCCGTCCTTGCGGCGTTCGGTGCGGCAGCCCAGCTCCTTGTAGTACGCCTCGGCGGCGTCCACTTCGGCGGGGGACTTCACCCGGTAGGCGAAGGCGGCGACGGCGGCGATGGGTCCCTTGCGGAGCACCAGGTTGTGGTGGATGAACTCCTCAAGGGAGCGCAGGTAGATGGCGTTTTCGTCCTCTTCGGTGACGTGCAGGCCCAGGAGGTCCACGTAGAACTCGCGGGACTTGGCGAGGTCCGTGACCACGATCTCCATGTAGGCGCAGCGGACAATGTCCGGCGCCGGGACGGTGGGGGTGGGGACGAAGTTGTGCTGTGAAGCTTGGCTGGTCATGGGATTCTCTCTTCGTTGAAAGGGGCCGGTGAGCGCTGTCAGGCGCCGAATTTGGGGGTGTGGACGGTGCCGAGGGTGATGTGGACGGCCTGCTGGTCGGTGTAGAAGTCGATCGAGCGGTAGCCGCCCTCGTGGCCCAGGCCGGACGCCTTGACGCCGCCGAAGGGGGTGCGGAGGTCCCGGACGTTGTGGCTGTTGAGCCACACCATGCCGGCCTCGACGTTCTGCGAGAAGTTGTGGGCGCGGGTCAGGTTCTGCGTCCAGATGTAGGCGGCCAGGCCGTACTTGGTGTTGTTCGCCAGGGCGAGGGCCTCGTCGTCGGTGTCGAACGGGGTGATGGCAACGACGGGGCCGAAGATCTCCTCCTGGAAGATCCGCGCGTCCGGGGCGACGTCGGCGAACACCGTGGGAGCAATGTAGTTTCCCTCGGGAAGATGGTCCGGGCGGCCGCCGCCGGCCAGCAGCCGGCCTTCGGACTTGCCGATCTCCACGTAGGAGGCCACCTTGGCGTAGTGCTCCGGGTGGACCAGGGCGCCCACCTCGGTCTTGGGGTCGTGCGGGTCCCCGACCACGATCTTCTTGGCACGGGCGGCGTACTTCTCGCAGAATTCCTCGTACACGGCGCGCTCCACCAGGATCCGGGAGCCCGCGGTGCAGCGCTCGCCGTTGAGCGAGAAGACCCCGAACAGGGCTGAATCGATCGCGGCGTCGAGGTCGGCGTCGGCGAACACAACGCACGGGGACTTGCCGCCAAGCTCCATGGACAGGCCCTTGAGGTTGGCCGCGGCGTTGCGGAAGATCGTCTGGCCCGTGGTGGTCTCGCCGGTGAAGGAGATCAGCGGAACGTCCGGGTGCTTCACCAGGGCGTCGCCGGCTTCCTCGCCCAGGCCGTTGACCAGGTTGAACACGCCGTCGGGCAGGCCGGCATCCTTGAAGATCTGCGCCCACAGCGACGCGGAGAGCGGGGTGAACTCGGCGGGCTTGAGCACCACGGTGTTGCCGGTGGCCAGCGCCGGGGCCAGCTTCCAGGATTCCAGCATGAACGGGGTGTTCCACGGCGTGATGAGGCCGGCGACGCCGATCGGCTTGCGGTTCACGTAGTTGATCTGCGCGCCGGGGACCTTCATGGCGTCGTCGAACTGGGCCACGATCAGGTCCGCGAAGAAGCGGAAGTTCTCAGCCGCGCGGAGCGCCTGGCCCTTGGCCTGGGTGATGGGCAGGCCGGTGTCGAAGGTTTCGAGTTCGGCGAGCCGGGCTTCCTGGGCTTCGACGGCGTCGGCGATCCGGTTCAGGACGCGGGCACGCTCACGGGGCTTCATCTTCGGCCACGGGCCGTTGGTGAACGCCTCGCGGGCGGCAGCGACGGCGAGGTCGATGTCCTCCTTCTGGCCGGCGGCCGCGGTGGCGTAGTTGGTGTTGGACACCGGGTCCAGGACGTCGAAGGTCTTGCCGCCCACGGAGTCAACGAATTCGCCGTTGATGTAGTGCTGGATGTGGGTGGGCAGGTCCTGCGGGATGTAGTGGGCGGTGGTAACAGGAGCAGTGAACGTCATTGTTGTCTTCCTAACTAACTGATGGTGCAACGCGGGGTCACTTACGGCCCATGCGGGGCCGCTTAAAGGGCGCTAAGTGACCCCGCGTTGCTTTGGGCAAGGTACGCGTCCAGGGTGGCGGAGCGGTGGAGGCGGGCGGCTTTTTCGATGTCATCCGCGCTGGCGCCGGCCTCGATGAGCTTCAGGAGCTCCTCGTGTTCGTCCACGGACTCGTGGGCCCGGCCGGGGACGAAGCGGAACGTGGAGGACCGCAGCGAGGCGAGCCGGTTCCAGCCCCGGTGGACGAGGTCCAGGATGTGCGGATTGGGGCAGTGCTCGAACAGGACGCTGTGGAAGTCCTGGTTCAGCGCGGTGAAGCGGACGGGGTCGAAGTGCTGCAGGCATTCCCGCATCTCGGCGTTCACGGCGCGTGCGCGCGCAATGTCCGTCGCCCCGATCAACGGCGCCGACAGGGCCGTGGCGGCGCCTTCGACGATGCTTAGGGTCTGCATCGTGTACAGGTATTCGGTGGGGTCGATGCCGGCCACGGTGGCGCCGACGTTCCGCTCGAACTTGACCAGTCCCTCGGCCTCGAGCCGGCGGATGGCTTCCCGGACCGGGACCACGCTGACGCCCAGGTCCTCGGCGATTTTCGCCAGCACCAGCCGGTAGCCGGGGGAGTAGGTCCCGTCCACGATCCGGGCCTTGACCGAGGCGTAGGCCCGCTCGGATTTGCTTCCGACGGCGGTGTCAGTCACCGGAGGCCCCTCCCCGTACCTCGGAGGTCCAGGCCTCGTACCGGGCGCGCCAGGCGGCGTTCATGGGGAAGAGCCCGTCCACGCCATGGCCTTCCTTGACCATCTGGAAAATGAACTGCTCTTCGCGTTCCTGGGCGAGGCAATCGTCGGCCAGTTCTTCCGCGAGTGCCGGGGGGATCACCAGGATGCCGTCCGCATCGGCCACAATGATGTCCCCCGGCTGCACGGTCGCCCCGCCGCAGGCGATGGTGATGTCAGTGTCCCAGGGAACGTGCCGCCGACCGAGCACCGCGGGGTGCGGGTTGGCGAAGTAGGTGGGCATGTCCAGTTCGGCCACGGCCGTGAAGTCCCGCACCCCGCCGTCGGTAATGATCGCCGCAGCGCCGCGCACCTGGGCACGCAGCGCGAGGACATCGCCCAGAGTGCCGGTGCCCTTTTCGCCGCGGGCCTCCATCACCAGAATTTCGCCCTCGTTGACGGATTCGATGGCTCGCTTCTGGGCATTGAAGCCGCCGCCGTGTGTCTTGAAGAGGTCTTCGCGGTTGGGCACGTAGCGCAGGGTCCGGGCAAGCCCGACGACGCGGCGGTCCGGGCGGGTGGTCTGCAGGCCGTCGATGCTGACGTTGTTCAGGCCGCGCTTGCGCAGCTGGGAGGACAGAGTTGCGGTACAGACGCTCTCCAGCTTCGACTTCAGCTCCGGGGACAGGACATGCCCAACGGCGGCCTCCGGCGCCTCCGGTGCCAGAGCAGGAAGCCCCGCCGCTTCGCGGGAACCGTAGGCTTCCTCCCGCTGGAGATCGTCGGTCTTCGGCCGGGCGCCGAAGTCCGCGAACGGCGTCGAGCCTTCCGTCACCCGGGTGGCCAGCCGGCCGGTGGCCAGGTCAGCGCCGCCCACGTCGGCGCCTCCCGGCGTCGTGCTGACTTCAACCTCGACGACGTCGCCCGGCTGGGCGACGGAGGCCCCGGCCGGGGTGCCGGTGAGGATGATGTCGCCCTCCTCGAGGGTGAGCAGCTGGGACAGGTCCGCGACCAGGCGGGCGAACGGGAAGAGCAGGTCTTCGGTGGTGTCGTCCTGGACCAGTTCGCCGTTGTGCCAGGTGCGGATCCGCAGTGCGGCGGGGTCGACGGCGTCCGCGGCGATGAGTCCGGGGCCCACCGGGGTAAAGCCGTCGCCGCCCTTGGACCGGAGGTTGGAGCCCTTGTCCGCGTAGCGGAGGTCGTAGACGCCAAGGTCGTTGCTGGCGGTTACCCACTCGACGTGGCGCCACGCGTCCTCGATGCCCACCCGGCGGGCGGGCTTGCCGATGATCAGGGCGATTTCGCCCTCATAGCCGAGGAGTTCGCAGCCCGCGGGGCGCTCCACTGTCGAGGGTGCCTGTTCCGAACCGACCGTCAGCGAGGACGATGGCTTCAGGAAGTAGGAAGGCTGCTCCGGCGTCCGGCCGCGCTGGGCTGCCCGGCTGGGGTAATTGATATGCACCGCGATGACCTTGCGGGCCGCGGCCAGGGTGTGGTCGGTGACCTGTTCCAAGAATGTCTCCTCATCGAGTACGAAATCGTATACGATGACTATGGCGGAGGAACTGCGGATCGTCAACCCCTGAGTCCGGGCGTTTTCAAGGTACTTGTAACCTGCGTCATATCTGCCGTACAGTTCTGAACCACAGACTGAATTTCGATAATCGAACACTAAATTCTATTATCGAACACGAAAGACGGCGACAGGCCGCCACACAACGAAGTGAGGAAAGCCCGTGCATTTCCACCATCACGGATACGTATCCGGTGACCCGCGCGTCCAGCCGGCTGCCGGCGTCGGCATCAACCGCCCCGCGCAGCTTCCGGACGAGGTCGACGTGCTCATCGTGGGCACCGGGCCCGCAGGTATGCTCGCGGCCGCCCAGCTGTCCCAGTTTCCGGGCGTCACCACCCGCATTGTCGAGCGCCGCGCAGGGCGGCTCGCCATCGGCCAGGCCGACGGCATCCAGGCCCGGAGCGTCGAGACCTTCCAGGCCTTCGGATTCGCGGAGCGGATCATCGCCGAGGCCTACCGCATCACCGAGATGGCGTTCTGGAAGCCGGACCCCCAGAACCCCGCGAAGATCGTCCGCAGCGCCCGCACCCTCGACGACCCGGGTGGGATCAGCGAGTTCCCGCACCTCATCGTCAACCAGGCCCGTGTGCTGGATTACTTCGGCGAATTCATGGCCAACTCGCCCTCCCGCATGGCGCCCGACTACGGCTACGAGTTCGTCGGCCTCGAGGTCGGCGAGGGGGAGTACCCCGTCTCGGTGACGCTCCTCCACACCGCCGGTCCCGACGAGGGCCGGGCCCGCACTGTCCGGGCCAAATACGTCGTCGGCGCGGACGGCGCGCGCAGCAAGGTCCGTGCTTCGATCGGCTGCACCATGGCCGGCGACCAGGCCAACCACGCGTGGGGCGTCATGGACGTGCTCGCCAACACGGACTTCCCCGACATCCGCCTCAAGTGCGCCATCCAGTCCCACGACGGCGGCAGCATCCTGCTGATCCCGCGCGAGGGCGGGCACCTCTTCCGGATGTACGTCGATCTCGGCGAGGTGCCCGCAGACGACAACGGGGCCGTCCGCAAGACCACCATCGAGCAGATCATCGCCAAGGCCAACGCGATCATCCGCCCGTACACGCTCGACGTGCGCAACGTGGCCTGGCACAGCGTCTACGAGGTGGGCCACCGCCTCACCGACCGGTTCGACGACGTCCTCCCGGCGGAGCTGGGCACCCGCACACCGCGTGTTTTCATCACCGGCGACGCCTGCCACACGCACAGCGCCAAGGCCGGCCAGGG
>CALMVY010000087.1 GCA_937873245.1 uncultured Arthrobacter sp.
CAAGGACCTGGAAAACGGCGACTTCGCCGTGGCCTGGGGCGGGGTTTCCTCGCTCCAGCTGGGCCTGCCGCTGATCTGGACGGCGGCCCGGCACCGCGGCATTCCGCTGGAACAGGTGGTGTCCTGGATGGCCGAGAGGCCGGCAGCCCTGGCCCGCCTTGCCACCAAAGGCCAGCTCGCTCCGGCATACGACGCCGATTTCTCCATCTTCGCGGCCGACGAGACGTTCGTGGTGGACGCCTCCAAACTCAAGCACAAGAACCCCATCACCCCCTACGACGGCACGACCCTCTCCGGGGTGGTCCGCCGAACCTTCCTGCGCGGCCACGAAATCGACGGCCGCACCCCCAGCGGACAACTGCTCCGCCGCGGCGGCCAGGGTTCTGCTTCCACAGCCGGGGTGCGTGGGCAGGCGGAATACAGCCCGGCGGAATACAGCATCTGAGCCAGTGGTTGTGCATCAGCAAACCGCTTTGTCCGCAGCTTTGACAGCAGACCCACAGACCTCGAAGGATCCCCATGAGCCCCAACCCGACCATCAAGCTCCAGCCCGGAACCCCCGCCCCGGAGTTCACCCTTCCGGACGCCGCGGGCCAGAAGGTGTCACTGGCCGACTACCGCGGCAAGAACGTCATTGTGTACTTCTACCCGCAGGCAGCGACGCCGGGCTGCACCACCGAGGCCTGCGATTTCCGCGACAGCCTGGCCTCCCTGCAGGGCTCCGGCTACGAGGTGCTGGGCATCTCACCCGACGCCCCGGAGGCCCTGGCCGAGTTCACGGGCGACTTCGCGCTGACCTTTCCGCTGCTCGCCGACGAAGACCACGCAGTGGCACTGGCCTACGGCGCGTGGGGCGAGAAGCTGGTCAACGGCGAAGTCACCGAGGGGATCGTCCGCTCCACCGTCGTCGTGGACCCGGAGGGCAGCGTCCGGCTGACCCAGTACCAGGTCAAGGCACAGGGCCACGTCGCCGCGCTGAAGGATGCGCTCGCGATCTAGGCTCTCGCGTCGGACTGGCCCACTGGGTAGGCTCGGTCCAAACAGCGCCGGCAACGGCCTAAACGAAGGCGGAAACCACGTGGCAACTGGAACCAAGCAGGATCCTTGGGTGCTCAAGACAGCCCCCGGAACCTCCGGGTACACGATGTACCGGGACGAGGAGTCCGATCCCGCCGCCCTCGTATGCCAAGTCGGCTCCACCACATTGAAGTATCACCTCCGGGCCCTTGAGGACCTTCAGTTGTGGCTGATGGAGCGGGGGGATTGGGTGCCGTTGGGTGCCGCGGATGAGAACAAGCCGGCCGCCGAAGGCACCGTCGAGGCCTGGGGACGGGATCCGGAGAACCCCGTGGGCGGATGGTACGGGCTGCGGAAGGGATACCGCGGCCGGTTCGGCATGTACCTGCCGCCCTTGCTGGAAGCGCTGGGCCTGGTGGAGCTCACGCACGACAAGCGCAACAACTCTGTCCGTGCCATCATCGCCGACGCCTCGGGCCCGGCCATCCCGGCCTGACCCGGCGCCGCAGCCTACACCCGGGTTCCCGCCACGATGGTGGCCGTCGAGCGGAGCCGGATGGCGCCGTCGTGCTCGTAGCGGCCCAGCAGCTGGAAGACGTCGGAGCGGATCAATTCCCGGGATTCCCTGTCCGCCCGCGCCAGGCCAACCGCCACGGTGGTCGCGATGTCGGTCATGAACTCCCAGTAGAGCTCCGGTGACGCCTGCACCAGGTCCGTGCTGACCTTCCGCTCGCTGACGTCGACCAGCCCGGCGTCCCTGAAGATCTGTGCCATGAACCCCTGCGCCGCGCAGCGGAACAGCCCCGGCGCGCCCGGAGGCGGCAGCTGCAGTTCGGTATGGCGGGCGATCGTGCCGAGGACCAGGCTGGCCCACGGGTTCTCGGCGGCCCGGCCCCAGACAGCGGCGCTGATCCGGGTGCCCGGCTTGGCCACGCGCGCCATTTCACTCACCGCCGCGGTCATCCTGGGGAAGAACATCAGACCGAAACGGCAGAGGACCGCGTCGAAGGATCCGTCGTCGAACGGGAGGGCGGCGGCGTCGCCGACGGCGGTCTGCACGTTCGCCAGCCCGCGGGCCGCTGCTTTCTCGGAGGCAACCCGCAGCATCCCCTCCGAAAGGTCCAGCAGGGTGACGCTTCCGCGCGGAACGAGGGCGGCCGCGGTGAGGCCCGGTTCTCCGGTTCCGGCAGCGACGTCGAGGACCGCGGAATCCGCGCGGAGCCATGCCTCATGGATGACGGCGTCGCCAAAGGGCGCGTGCCACCCCAACAGTTCCGCATCCCACTTCCGCCAGCCTGCGGAGAACTCGTCCCAGGTGCTCCGTTGCTGGTCCCTGATCTGCTCCGCTGAGGCTGACATGGCGCTCCTAAGCTGTTCCGTGCCCTCCCCCACCCCTTAGTGTGCGCCCCCGGACCGGGCAGTAGCAATGGCGCCCGGGGCAGTAGGCTTAACACCATGTCTACCCCCGAAAACCCCGGCATCCCCAGCGAGCAGCACGTCCCCGAACGGCGCGAAATCACCGTGCGGCGGGCGCCGAAGTACGTGCCGTTCCTGGTCCTGGGCGGACTCCTGGGCTTCGGTGTGGCCGCTTTCCTGGCCTACGGACTCCCGGGCGATGAGGCCTACGACGCCAGCGCCGTGTTCGGCTTCTTCCTGATCCTGTGCGGCGCCGGCGGCGTTATTCTGGGCGGCACCGCTGCGCTCATCCTGGACCGGCTGAGCGTCCGGCGGGCCAGGCGCGCCGTCGTCGAGTCTGTCCCGGATTCCGTACCCGACACCGGGGACCAGCAGGGGGCCTGAGGGTTGCCGGGCAACAGCTGCAGGTCATAAACCGGCCGCCGGGAAAGTCCTAGCGCACAACGTGAGATAATCGACCAGTGGCACGCGGCGATGGAAAACTTTCTCATGACCTTCTCTCTGGCGAAAAAGGCCCCCAGGACGCATGTGGCGTCTTCGGGGTCTGGGCTCCCGGCGAAGAGGTCGCAAAACTCACCTATTACGGGCTGTACGCACTGCAGCACCGCGGTCAGGAGTCCGCTGGCATAGCAACCAGCGACGGCAAGCGGATCAACGTCTACAAGGACATGGGCCTCGTATCCCAGGTCTTCGACGAGACCACGCTGAACACCCTGGCCGGGCACCTGGCCGTCGGCCACTGCCGTTACTCCACCACCGGCGCCAGCCACTGGGCCAACGCGCAGCCCACCCTGGGCGCGACCGCGACCGGCACCGTGGCCCTGGCGCACAACGGCAACCTGACCAACACCGCCGACCTCAAGGCCATGATCGAGGACCGCAACGGCGGCCAGCTCAGCGGCGAAATGAAGCAGGGCAACACCTCGGACACGGCCCTGGTCACCGCCCTGCTGGAGGGCGAAGAGGGCAAGTCGCTCGAACAGACCGCCCTGGAACTGCTGCCCAAGATCAAGGGCGGCTTCTGCTTCGTCTTCATGGATGAAGGCACTCTCTACGCGGCCCGCGACACGTACGGGATCCGCCCGCTCTGCCTGGGCCGACTGGAACGCGGCTGGGTGGTCGCCTCCGAGCAGTCCGCCCTCGCCACCGTCGGCGCCAGCTTCATCCGCGAAATCGAACCCGGCGAGTTCATCGCTATCGACGAGGACGGCGTCCGCTCCCAGCGCTTCGCCGAGGCGACGCCGGCCGGCTGCGTCTTCGAATACGTCTACCTCGCCCGTCCGGACGCCTCCATCGCAGGCCGCTCCGTGTACGAGTCCCGCGTGGAAATGGGCCGCCAGCTGGCCCGCGAAAACACCCAGGAAGCGGACCTCGTCATCCCGGTTCCGGAGTCCGGCACCCCCGCCGCGGTGGGCTACGCCGAGGAATCCGGCATCCCCTTCGCCCACGGTTTCGTCAAGAACGCCTACGTGGGCCGGACCTTCATCCAGCCCTCGCAGACCCTGCGCCAGCTCGGCATCCGGCTCAAGCTCAACGCCCTGGAATCCGTGATCCGAGGCAAGCGCGTGGTGGTGGTGGATGACTCGATCGTCCGCGGCAACACCCAGCGCGCGATCGTCCGGATGCTCCGCGAGGCCGGCGCCGCCTCCGTGCACGTTAAGATCTCCTCCCCGCCGGTGCAGTGGCCGTGCTTCTACGGCATCGACTTCGCGTCCCGGGCGGAACTGATCGCCAACGGCGCCACCATCGAGGAAATCTCCCAGGCCATCGGCGCCGACTCGCTGGCCTACATCTCCGAAGACGGCATGATCGAAGCCACCCGGCAGCCGCGCGAACGCCTGTGCACCGCGTGCTTCACCGGCAAGTATCCGATCGAGCTTCCTGCCGCCGACAAGCTGGGCAAGAACCTGCTCGAACGCACCGACCTCGGCGGGCTCCCCGCCGCCGGCACCGCCGCACCTGCGCCGGCCCCCGCCGCCTCCGCTGCGGAGGCTGCCGACGTCGACCCCGCCGCCGACGTCGACGTCGACCCCGCCGAGAAGGCCGGCGCCACCGGCTGCGATCCGGGGCCGGATGCCGAATTCGAAGAACTGCTCACCGATGCCGACCGCGTCACCACAGCCGACAAGAAAGAGCCAGTATGACTTCCGCCTCCCCGGCCGCTGACATGAACGCCGCCCAGAACGCCGTCGGCATCACCTACGCCTCTGCCGGCGTCGACGTCGAAGCGGGCGACCGCGCCGTCGAACTTATGAAGGACGCCATCAAGGCGACCCACAACTCCTCGGTGATCGGCGGCGTCGGCGGCTTCGCCGGCCTGTACGACGTCTCGAAGCTGCTCACCTACAAGCGGCCGCTGCTGGCCACGTCCACCGACGGCGTCGGCACCAAGGTCGCCATCGCGCAGGCCATGGACATCCACGACACCATCGGCTTCGACCTCGTCGGCATGGTGGTCGATGACATCGTGGTGGTGGGCGCCGAGCCGCTGTACATGACCGACTACATCGCCTGCGGCAAGGTGGTCCCGGAGCGCATCGCGGACATCGTCCGCGGCATCGCGGCCGCCTGCTCCGTCGCCGGCACCGCCCTGGTGGGCGGCGAAACCGCCGAGCACCCGGGTCTGCTGGGCGAGCACGAGTACGACGTCGCCGGTGCCGCCACCGGTGTTGTCGAGGCCGCCGACCTGCTGGGCCCGGACCGCGTCCGCGCCGGCGACGTGGTGATCGGCATGGCCTCCTCCGGGCTGCACTCCAACGGCTACTCCCTGGTCCGCCGCGTCATCAACCACGCCGGCTGGGCCCTGGACCGCCACGTCTCCGAGTTCAGCCGCACGCTGGGTGAGGAACTCCTGGAACCGACGCGCGTCTACGCCGCCGACTGCCTGGACCTGGCCCGCACCTTCCCGGTGAACGGCTCCGCCGCCGGCCAGGCCGTGCACGGCTTCAGCCACGTGACCGGCGGCGGGCTCGCCGCCAACCTGGCCCGCGTCCTGCCGCAGGGCCTCGTGGCCACCGTGGACCGCGCCACCTGGCAGCTCCCGGCCATCTTCCGGCTCGTGGCCGAGCTGGGCAACGTCCCGCTGGCCGACCTGGAGCGCACGCTGAACCTCGGCGTGGGCATGGTCGCGATTGTCTCCCCCGAGGCTGCCGACGCCGCCGTGAACCGCCTCAACGAGCGCGGGCTGCCGGCCTGGGTCATGGGCACCGTGGAGGAGGACTCGGACTCGATCGTCAAGACCGGCCCGGACTACGTGCAGGGCGCCAAGGGCGTCGACGGCGGCGCCGTCCGGCTGGTCAACGCCTACGCCTAACCCCCGCTTAACCCCCATCGAGTGCTCCGCAACTGCCGTTTTGACGCTTCTAAACGGCACTTGTGGAGCACTCGATGTGTTTGAAGCGCGTGTTCTAAACCTCCAGCACGCTGAACACGCCGCCCTGCGGGTCCGCGAGCGTGGCGATGGTGCCGGCTTCCTCGGCCTCGTCCGGTTCGATCAGGACCGTGCCGCCGGCTGATACGGCCGCTGCAACTGCAATGGGGACGCTGGACACCCCGAAGTACACCTGCCACCCCGGCTTGAGCGTGCCTGCCGCGTCCGCCGGGACCGCGGCGATCCCGGCCACCTCGGCGCCGTCCACCATCAGCGTGGTGTACTTGCCGCCGTCGTCCTGCGGGTATTCGGTCACGTCGTGCCCGAACACCTGCTGGAAGAATCCGACGTCGGACTGCGGCTCGGGCGTCAGCAGTTCGGCCCAGGTCAGGGCCCCGGGTTCCCCGCCGCGTGCGCTGCCGAGGTGGGTTCCCGCCTGCCAGACGCCGGTGGTGCCTCCTCCGGGCGGGGCGAAGAAGACCATCACTCCGGTTTCGCCCACCGCTTCCGGCCCAAACTCGAGGGTGCCGCCGGCGTGGACCAGGCCCGCGGCGAGCTCCGCGGCGTCGGTGGATGCGAAGTAGACGTTCCACTGCGGGGTCGCGCCGGCGGCTTCCTGCTGCGGATTCTGCGGCGCGATGACCGTGACCAGATCTTCGCCCAGGAACGCCTGCGCGTAGCTGCGCCCGTCCGGTGTGCGCAGCTCCTCGTAGCGCCAGCCGAACACCGCGGCGTAGAAATCTTTGGCCGCCCCGACGTCGCTGGTCTGCAGGTCCGCCCAGCAGACCTCGCCTTCGGTGAATCCAGTGCGCATGGTCATGGCAATCCTTCCGGAACTTCCTGATGCGGGGCCGGGTGGAGCCGGCAGCTTCAACCTAGCCTGAGGGTCCTGCCCGGACAACTGCGCGCTCAATCCTGGGGGAAATGGCCAGCCGGATATCCGGGCAGCAGAAAACCCGCCGTCCACGCCCGTACTGGGAGTGGCCGGCGGGCCTGAAATCACGTGGTCGGCAATCCGCGAACGGAACAGCATGCCGGAAAGAAGTGTCGACTAACCTATCCGACGGGAATCTACCTCGTCGTCGTCCTCTTCCACATCGTCCGCGTACTTATCCACATAAGCCGAATAGTCCGGCTCAACGGGCTCACTCGAGAAACGACTCGGTGCACGACCCTCTGAGCTCTTGAGCTCACGCTGAAGCGCAGAGTAGTCAGTGTTCGGGGAATAGTACTTAATATCCCGAGCCTGCTTGGTAGCTTTTGCCTTTTGACGGCCGCGCCCCATGGCGTGACCCCCTTTTGTACTCGGACCGGAGGTGGTCACCATTGGCGATCGGTGAGGCCCCGGAATGTTTGGTCAATTTGTCGTACACCTAGATTACATGCTTTCTGCTGCAACTGCTCCCCGGGACAGGCCGCTGCGGGCAGTGTTGCCCGCGCCTCGGCCCCGGACGGCGCCCCGGCGGCATGCAGGCCGCCCGGCATCTTAGATAGAGTTCCGTAGTGGACTTCCGGAAACGGGTCCTTCCGCCGGGCGTCCAGCCACGGCAAAGACGCACGAAAGTGGTGAATTCTCAGTGACCGAAGAGAACGAAAGGCCCGGCGGCGCCGGCGTGCCTGGGGTTCCCCCTGCCGGCGGACCCGGCGGACGGTCTGCCCCCGCCGTACCGTCTGCCGTGCCCCCGAAGCCCTCGACGCCGCCAACCTCCGCGACGCCGGTCGTCCCGGCGGCCGCTCCCGGCGAGCCTCCGGCTGAGCAGCCGGTTGGGCAGCCCGTTCAGCAGCCGGCGACCCCGTCCGCACCGCCGCCCTTCCGCCCGTTCGTACCGCCGGTCAACCGGCCCGACGCCGGGCAGCCCGGCTCCCGGCGTTCCGGACGTGCCCAAAGCGCCGCGGGAGCCGCGGGTGGCGCCCTCGCAGGCGCCGGCAAGGCGGCGTCGGAGAAGGCCTCGCAGCTGGGCGGCTGGCTGCGCCGCCAGAGTCCCGCACGGCTCGGCGCCGCGGTGACGGCCGTCGTCGTTATGGGCCTGCTCATCTGGTGGCTGACCTCACTGGGCGGCAGCAGGCAGACAGTCGCGGATACCTCCCCCGCGCCCGCCGCCACCACGACGTCGTCCGCCCCCGCGAGCCGTGGGGCGCTTCCGCTGGAGGGTGTCGGCCCGCTGGACTTCCAGCCTGGCGACTGCTTCAAGGATTTCGACCCGGAGGCCCCCGAGTCCACCATCGTGGATTGCGCCACGGGGCACTCGGCCCAGCTGATCGCCGTCCACCACTACCAGGAGTCTGACGGCTATCCCGGCCTGGCCGCGCTGAAGGACAAAGGCCGGGAAACGTGCCGCAACGCGCAGCTGGCCGCCGCCGCCACCAACTACGACCTGAAGCAGCGCAACGCCTACCCGAGCTCCACGAGCTGGGACAACGGCGACCGCCGGGTGGACTGCTACGTCACCGCCGACACCGGCAACGTCATCATGGAATCCCTGGTTCCCTAGGGATCCCGCGCGGGGATTCCGCGCAAAAGAAACGGCCAGCCGGAGCTAAGTCCGGCTGGCCGTTCTTGTTTAGCGCTCCTGTCTAACGCTGGGGCCTACTCCTTGCGGCGGACGGAGAGCCCGCTGCCGGTGGAGGCGCCGCCGGCGGGCCGGTCCGACGCGTCGGCGCCGCCCATCGTCAGCTCGGTGAAGTCCGGTGCGGTGTCCACGAGCACGGTGTCGCCGTCCGTGATGTCGCCGGCCAGGATGGCTTTGGCCAGCCGGTCGCCGATTTCGCGCTGCACCAGGCGGCGCAGCGGCCTGGCGCCGTAGGCCGGGTCGAAGCCGGTCACCGCGAGCCAGGCACGGGCGCCCTCGGTCACTTCCAGGCTGAGCCGGCGGCCCTTGAGCCGTTCGCCCAGTTCCCCGACCTGCAGCTCCACGATCCGGGACAGCTCCTCGATGTTCAGCGGGTCGAAGAGCACCACTTCATCGAGCCGGTTCAGGAACTCGGGCTTGAAGGAGGCGTGCACGGTGGCCATGACGGCGTCGCGCTTGGCGTTCGCGTCGAGGGTCGGGTCCACCAGGAACTGGCTGCCAAGGTTGGACGTCAGGACCAGGATCACGTTGCGGAAATCCACGGTGCGGCCCTGGCCGTCGGTGAGGCGGCCGTCGTCGAGCACCTGCAGGAGGATGTCGAACACCTCGGGGTGCGCCTTCTCCACCTCGTCCAGCAGCAGCACGGAGTACGGGCGGCGGCGGACGGCTTCGGTGAGCTGGCCGCCCTCCTCGTAGCCGACGTAGCCGGGAGGGGCGCCGACGAGCCGGGCCACGGAGTGCTTCTCCGAGTATTCGGACATGTCGATCCGCACCATGGCGCGTTCGTCGTCGAACAGGAAGTCCGCCAGGGCCTTGGCCAGCTCGGTCTTGCCGACGCCGGTGGGGCCCAGGAACAGGAAGGAACCGGTGGGCCGGTTGGGGTCGCTGATCCCGGCGCGGGCGCGGCGGACGGCGTCGGAGACCGCGGTGACGGCCTTTGCCTGGCCGATCAGCCGCTCGCCCAGCACGTGCTCCATCTCCAGCAGCTTCTGGCTTTCGCCCTGCAGCATGCGGCCGGCAGGGATCCCGGTCCAGGCCGAAATCACCTCCGCAATGTCGTCCGCGGTGACCTCTTCGGCCACCATGAGGTCCTGCTTGGCGCCGCCGCCGGCCACCCGGGCCGACTCCGCCTCTGCGGCCTCGTTGAGTTCCCGCTCCAGGGCGGGGAGTTCGCCGTACAGGATCCGCGAGGCCGCCTCGAGGTCGCCTTCGCGCTGGAACTTCTCGGCGGCGGAGCGCAGTTCGTCGATCCGGGCCTTGAGGTCGCCGACGCGGTTCAGGCCCGCCTTCTCGGCTTCCCAGCGGGCGTTGAGGGCGGCCAGTTCTTCCTTCTTGTCCGCCATGTCCGCCCGGATCGCGGCCAGCCGCTCCACCGACGCGGGATCGGTCTCGTTGGCCAGGGCGAGTTCCTCCATGGTCAGGCGGTCCACGGAGCGGCGCAGCTGGTCGATCTCCTCCGGGGCGGAGTCGATCTCCATGCGCAGCCGGGAAGCGGCCTCGTCCACGAGGTCGATCGCCTTGTCCGGAAGCTGCCGGCCGGAGATGTAGCGGTTGGAGAGCGTGGCGGCGGCGACGAGGGCTGAGTCGGCGATGGCGACCTTGTGGTGCGCCTCGTAGCGCTCCTTCAGCCCGCGCAGGATGCCGATGGTGTCCTCCACGCTGGGCTCGCCGACGTAGACCTGCTGGAAGCGGCGTTCCAGCGCCGGGTCCTTCTCGATGTTTTCGCGGTACTCGTCCAGGGTGGTGGCGCCGATCAGGCGCAGTTCGCCGCGGGCCAGCATGGGCTTGAGCATGTTGCCGGCGTCCATGGAGCTGTCCCCGGTGGCGCCCGCGCCGACCACGGTGTGGATCTCGTCGATGAACGTGACGATCTGGCCCTCGGAGCTCTTGATTTCCTCGAGGACGGCCTTGAGGCGCTCCTCGAATTCTCCGCGGTACTTGGCGCCGGCCACCATGGACGCCAGGTCCAGGGCGATCAGGGTCTTGCCGCGCAGGCTTTCGGGGACGTCGCCGGCCACGATCCGCTGCGCCAGGCCTTCGACGACGGCGGTCTTGCCGACGCCGGGCTCGCCGATGATGACGGGGTTGTTCTTGGTGCGGCGGCTCAGCACCTGGATGATGCGGCGGATCTCGGCGTCGCGGCCGATCACCGGGTCCAGCTTTCCGGACCGGGCAATCGCGGTGAGGTCCGTGCCGTACTTCTCCAGCGCCTGGAAGGAGTTTTCGGGGTCGGCGTTGTCCACCTTGCGGTCGCCGCGGACACCGGGCAGGGCGGCGAGCAGGGCCTCGTGGGAGGCGCCGGCGTCGCGCATCAATTTTCCGACGGCGTCGCTTCCGGACGCGAGCCCCAGCAGCAGGTGCTCGGTGGAGACGAAGCTGTCGCCGAGCCGCTCGGCCTCGCTCTGGGCGTTCTTGATGGCCTGCAGGGCGGTGCGGGACAACTGCGGCTGCTGCACACTGCTGCCCGAGGTGGAGGGCAGGGCCTTGATGGCGGTGCTGGCCTGGACGCTGACGGAGTCCGGGTCCGCCCCGGTGGCGCGGAGGAGTGCGACGGCCACGCCCTCGCGCTGGTCCATCAGCGCCTTGAGCAGGTGGGCGGGTTCGAGCTGGGGGTTCCCCGCCGTCGAGGCATTCATGGCGGCAGCCGCGAGAGCCTCCTGGCTCTTGGTGGTGAATTTGGCGTCCAAAGAGAGCTCCTTCCGGGAACATGCTGGTATTAAAGTTGAGTGTACTCCGCTCAACTTTGCAATGGGTGCCTTTGAGTCCATGTTTGCCGACGGCGAAATGGCTGTCCAGTGCCGGAGTCCCCTCTGGCTACTGGCCCACCCCTCGGGACATGCCCTCCGCCAGCTCCCGCCACTGGACATAGCCCCAATATGCCCACTCGCGGGGCCCGGGAATGAGCATGTCCCCAAGGGCCGAGCCGCAAAAATGGACATGTCCCGCGGGTTGGAGCCCAAGAACGAGCATGTCCCCGCCGGCGGGGCCCTATGACTGGACATGTCCCTGGCGTGCGGGCTTCCGGACTGGACATGCCCCGCGCGCACCCCTGCCACTGGACATACTCCCAATATGCCCTCTCGCGGGGCCCAAGACTGGACATGTCCCCCGGCGCTTCAAGGCGGGCTGCATCCGAGACTGGACATGTCCCGCGCACGCGGAGCCTCGGCCGGCCGTTAAACCATTTCGGCGGTCGGCTCCCCCAAGGAGCCGGCCGCCGATTGTTGGGACTGGTCCGATGTCGGGAGACCAGTTCCTTGGAGCGGTCGGGGGAACCGCTCCTGCAGGGGATTTCGCTGTTTATGCATCTTGTCACACACATGACAGATTTGTCACGCGACATTTTGAGCAATTTCCGTGGGTAGTCTTTGGACCATGGATGAGACAGCTGCAGCGCAGCACCACACCACCCGGTCCGTCTTCCTGGACAAGGCCCACCCCGCCGCCTGGCGGGCCCTCAACGGGCTGGGCCTGAAAGCCAAGGAAGCCGCCGACGACGCCAGCCTGGACCAGACCCTGATCGAGCTGTTGAACGTCCGCATCTCGCAGATCAACGGCTGCGCCTTCTGCCTGGACCTGCACGTGGGCGACGCCGTGAAGAACGGCGAAACCGCCCAGCGCCTCGCCGTCCTCCCGGCCTGGCGGGACACGGACCTGTTCACCGAGAAGGAACGCGCCGCCCTGACCCTGGCCGAGGCCATCACCAACATCTCCGACGCCCGCGCCCGCGAGCACGAGGGCGCAGCCGCGCGGAAACACCTCACAGACGCCGAGTTCTCCGCCGTCAGCTGGCTGGTCATCGCCATGAACGCCTTCAACCGGGTGTCGATCGTCAGCCAGCACCCCGTCCGCAAGGACCGCGGCTAACCGTCCACAGCCGGACACGCCCGCACCCGGCCGCCGTCACGACGGGTAGATCGACACCGCCGCCGCCTTGACCACGAAAAAGACCTCGAGGCCGGGGGCCAGGCCGAGGTCCGCGGAGGCAGCAGGGGTCACGTCCGCGGACAGCTCGCCGGCGCGGACCCGGATCTGGTCCCCGTGCGGCTCCAGGTCCGTGACCGTGACCCGGAACGAGTTCCGCGGGCTGCCGTGCGCCTCGCCCAGAAACACGGACACGGCCGACGGCGGGAACGCCGCCACGCCTGCCTGCCCGGGTACAAGCGGCGCGTCGTGCTGGCCGGCGAACTCCAGGCCCCCGCCGGACCGGATGCCGGCGGACGTCACGGTCCCCGAGACCAGGTTCAGCCCGGCCAGCCCCGCGGCGAAGCGGCTCCGGGGCCGCCGGAGGACCTCGCGGGTGGGCCCGTCCTCGGTGATCCGGCCCTCCTCCATGACAATCACCCGGTCCGCGAGCATATAGGCGTCCAGGACGTCGTGGGTGACGATGATGGCGCGCCGCCCGGCCAGCACCCGCTTGAGCAGCCGCCGCAGCAGCGGAGCCGCGTGGATGTCCAGGGCCGACAGGGGCTCATCCAGCAGCAGCACCTCCGGATCCACGGCCAGCGCCCGGGCCGCCGCCACGCGCTGCGCCTGCCCGCCGGACAACTCCCCCGGCCGGCGGTCCGCGAGATCCGCGGCGCCCACCTCGGCCAGCCAGTGCCGGGCGGTCTCCCGGGCCTCCCGCTTGGGCATCCCGGCACTCCGCGGCCCGAAGGCGACGTTTTCGAGGGCGCTCAGGTGCGGAAACAGCAGGGGATCCTGGGCCAGCAGGGCGGTGCCGCGGCGGTGCGGCGCAGTCCACGTGTGCACGCCGGGATCGAGCTCGAACAGGACCCGGCCGTTCACCTCGGACCGGCCGGTGTCCGGGCGCAGCAGCCCGGAGATCACCGAGAGCAGGGTGGATTTTCCCGCCCCGTTCGGGCCGAGCACCGCAACCGTCTCGCCCGGCGCCAGGCTCAGTGACACGTCAAAGCGGCGGGCGGCAAGGGCGGCGTCGAGCGTGAACGTCATGCCGGCACCCGCCCGGGGCTGCCGGCACGCGCCGATCGGCCGCCGGACCCGGCGGGCGCCGGTCCCCGGTAGGAGAGCCCGACGACGACGACCGCCACCACAACGAGCAGCAGGGACAGCGCGACGGCGGCGTCGGCGTCGGTCTCCCGCTGCAGGTAGATTTCCAGCGGCAGCGTGCGGGTGACTCCCTGCAGGCTGCCGGCGAAGGTCAGTGTGGCACCGAATTCTCCCAGGCTCCTGGCGAAGGAGAGGACGGCACCGGACGCGAGCCCGGGCAGGACCAGCGGCAGGGTGACCCGTCGCAGCACGGTGGTAGGGCGAGCGCCTAGCGTGGCGGCCACGGCCTCGTACCGGCTGCCGGCTGAGCGCAGGGCGCCTTCGAGGCTGACCACAAGGAACGGCAGGGCCACGAACGTCTGGGCGAGTATCACCGCCGTCGTCGTGAACGCGATCCGGAGGCCGGCGATTTCGAGGCTCTGCCCCAGGAGGCCCTGCCGGCCGAAGGCGTAGAGCAGCGCGATGCCGCCCACCACCGGAGGCAGCACCAGCGGCAGCAGGACGAAGGACCGCAGCAGCCGCTGGCCGGGGAAGTCGCCGCGGGCCAGCACCAGCGCCAGCGGCACCCCGAACAGCACGCACAGCACCGTGCTCGCGGCGGCGGTGCGGAGGCTGAGCCCCAGCGCGGTGAGGGAGGCTTCGGAGGTGATGAGGGGGATGAACTGCGGCCAGTTGACCCGGCCCAGCATGGCCGCGAGCGGCAGCAGCACAAACAGCGCCCCGACGGCGGCAATGGCCGCGACCCAGCGCGGGATCCCGGTGTAGGTGGCGTCTCTCTGGCGTCTCATCCGGGGCCTAGGGCGTTCCGAAGCCGGCGCCGCGGAGGAGTTGCTGGCCGCCGGTGCCCGTGACGGCCTCGATGAAGGCGGCCGCGAGGTCCTTGTTGTCGCCTGTCCGCACGGCGGCGATGGGGTAGGTGTTGACGGCCTGCGCGGACTCGGGGAAGGGGACGGCCAGCACCTTGTCCCCGGCGGCCTTCACGTCCGTGACGTAGACCAGCCCGGCGTCGGCCTCGCCCGAGACGACCTTGCCCAGGACGTCGGTCACGGACGATTCCTCACTCACCGGCTGCAGCGTGGTGCCGGTTTCCTGCTCGAGGGTCTTCGTGGCCGCGCCGCACGGGACCTGGCTGGCGCAGATGACCGTCCTGACCCCAGGCCTGGCGAGATCCGCGAAGGAGGCGATGGACGCGGGGTTTTCTGGGGGCACGGCGATGGTCAGCACGTTGGTGGCGAAGTCCCGGGGTGACCCTTCCACCAGTCCTGCATCACCCAGCTTGGCCATGTTCTTCGTGTCCGCGGAGGCGAAGACATCCGCCGGGGCGCCCTGGCTGATCTGGGTGGCGAGGTCGGAGGACCCCGCGAAGCTGAGGGTCACCGTGATTCCCGGATTCGCGGCCTCGAACTGCTCCACGAGCGCCGTGAAGGGGGCCTTGAGGGACGCCGCGGCGAAGACGGTGAGGCTGCCGCTCACTCCCGACGCCGACCTATCCCTCTCGCCCTCGGAGGTGTCCCCGCAGCCGGCGAGCAGCAGCGCGACCATCGATCCCACTGCCCAGGCGCGCGCGTCCATTCCGTCTCCCACCGCCGGCCACCCGAAGGCAGTGATCC
>CALMVY010000088.1 GCA_937873245.1 uncultured Arthrobacter sp.
GTACGCCTCGCCCGCGTTGACGTCCGGCGCCGGGATGTTCTCCGAGGTGACCGGTCCGGTGCCGGGGGCGGCGAGCACCGGGCTGACGGCGAGGGTCATGGTGCCGATGACGGCGGCCAGCGACATGGCCAGGACGCGGGACTTCCTGAGTGATGCACTTCCCATGGGTTCTGCTTTCTATAACCGGGCACTACGGATTGCCCGGAACGGGGTGTGGAGGCCCGCCGGCGGAAATTCCGGCTGGCCGAAAGCAAACGTAAAAGCATTTTCACGGTTTGTAAAGTATTGACAGATACTGTCAATTACATGTGAACTATCGGTTATGAGGTCCGTCTGGGGGCCAGTTGCGGACAGTCCGGGGCGGTCCCGCCGTGTGCTGCGCATGCGGGGAGGCCCGTCCAGTAAAGTGGGGACGTGACTTACGAGATTGAGATTGGCCGAGGCAAGCGTGGGCGTCGTGCCTACTCCCTGGATGACATTGCGATCGTCCCCAACCGGCGCACGCGCGACCCCAAGGATGTGTCCGTCGCGTGGCAGATCGATGCCTACAAGTTCGACATGCCGGTCATCGCCGCGCCGATGGATTCGGCCATGTCGCCCGAGACCGTCATCGCCCTGGGCCGCCTCGGCGGACTCGGCGTCCTGGACCTCGAGGGCCTCTGGACGCGCTACGAGGACCCGCAGTCCGTGCTGGACCAGATCGGTGCGCTCCAGGACGAAACCAACAGCCCGGCCGTCACCCGCCGGATGCAGGAGCTCTACCAGGCCCCGATCCAGCCTGAGCTGATCACGTCCAGGCTCGCTGAGATCCGCGCCGCCGGTGTCACGGTGGCGGGCTCCCTCACCCCGCAGCGGACCCAGGAACACTACAAAACCGTGGTGGCCGCCGGCGTCGACATCTTCGTGATCCGCGGCACCACCGTCTCCGCCGAGCACGTCTCGAAGGACCACGAGCCGCTGAACCTCAAGCAGTTCATCTACGAACTCGATGTCCCCGTGATCGTCGGCGGGGCCGCAGGCTACACCCCGGCTCTGCACCTCATGCGCACCGGTGCAGCCGGTGTGCTGGTCGGCTTCGGCGGCGGCGCCACGAGCACCACCCGCCGCGCCCTGGGCATCCACTCGCCCATGGCCTCCGCCATCTCCGACGTCGCCGCTGCCCGGCGCGACTACATGGATGAGTCCGGCGGCCGCTACGTCCACGTGATCGCCGACGGCGGCATGGGATCCTCCGGTGACATCGTCAAGGCCATCGCCATGGGCGCCGACGCCGTGATGCTGGGCAGCGCCCTCGCCCGTGCCGAAGAAGCCCCGGGCAAGGGCTGGCACTGGGGCCAGGAGGCACACCACCTGGAACTTCCCCGCGGCGACAGGGTCAACGTCGGCACCGTCGGACCTCTCGAAGAGGTCCTTTTCGGGCCGGGCCACCACACCAACGGAACGGCCAACCTGATCGGTGCGCTGCGCCGTTCCATGGCGACCACCGGCTATTCGGACCTGAAGGAATTCCAGCGCGTCGACGTCGTCGTGTCCCCTTACGCCGGCAACTGACGCCCCCCTGCCCATCCGGGGAAGTTGGAAGTAGTGTGGTGCACTACGAGCTTTGATCCGGATGGAGGCGTGACATGAACAGTTTTCCCGGCGGTTCTCCCAAGGCCGGCGGTGCCCTTGGGCCTGCGGAACGCGAAGCGTCACTCGCGGTACTCAGGGGCACCACCGACCCGGGCAAGGAGCTCGACATCCTGATTGTCGGCGGCGGAATCGTCGGGACCGGCGCCGCCCTGGACGCCGTCACGCGCGGCCTGAGCGTCGGCATCGTGGAGGCCAACGACTGGGCCGCAGGCACATCCTCCCGTTCCTCGAAGCTCATCCACGGCGGCCTCCGCTACCTGGAGATGCTCGACTTCGCCCTCGTTAAGGAGGCGCTGCACGAACGCGGGCTGATCCTCTCCGCGCTCGCCCCGCACCTGGCCCGGCCCGTCCCGTTCCTCTACCCGCTCACCAAGCCTTTCCTCGAACGGCCCTACGTGGGCGCCGGCATCGCCTTGTACGACGCCATGTCCATCTCCACCGGCCAGCGCCGGGGCGTGCCGTTCCACAAGCACCTGAGCCGGCGGGGGACCCTGCGCGCTGCGCCCAGCCTGAAGGACGACGCGTTCGTCGGGTCCATCCGGTACTACGACGGACAGGTGGACGATGCCAAGTACTGCGCCAACCTGGTCCGCACCGCGGCGTACTACGGCGCCCATGCGGTGAACCAGATGTCCGTGGTCTCCTTCCTCCGGGAAGGCGAACGCGTGGTCGGCGCGAAAGTGGTCAACCATGAGGACGGCACCACCTTCAACATCAAGGCCAAACAGGTCATCAATGCCACGGGCGTCTGGACGGACGAAACCCAGGCCATGGTGACCGACCGCGGCCAGCTCAAGGTGCGCGCCTCGAAGGGCATCCACCTCGTGGTGCCGCGGGACCGTTTCCAATCGACCGTGGGGCTGATCCTGCGGACCGAGAAATCCGTCCTTTTCGTCATCCCCTGGGGCCGGCACTGGATCATCGGCACCACCGACACCGACTGGCACCTGGACAAGGCCCACCCGGCCGCGTCCAGCAAGGACATCGACTACATCCTGGAGCATGTGAACCGGGTCCTGAAACGCCCGCTTACCCGCGAGGACGTCGAGGGCGTCTACGCCGGGCTCCGCCCGCTCCTGGCCGGCGAAAATGACTCCACCGCCAAACTCTCCCGCGAACACGTCGTAGCCCACCCGGTCCCCGGACTTGTCGTGGTGGCCGGCGGCAAATGGACCACCTACCGGGTCATGGCCAAGGACGCCGTCGACGAGGCGACCCGCAGCATGGACGAGCGGGTCCCGCCCAGCTGCACGGAGTCCATTCCACTGCTCGGCGCCAGCGGATTCAAGGCCACATGGAACAAGCGGAACCGGATGGCGGAGGAGACCGGCGTTCACGTGGCGCGGATCGAGCACCTGCTCAACCGCTACGGCTCCATGGCCCCGGAAGTGCTGGCGCTGATTACCGAAAACCCGGAACTTGGAGAGCCCCTGCCCGGTGCCGACGACTACCTGGCCGCCGAGGCAGTGTACGCCGCCACCCATGAGGGTGCCCGGCATGTGCAGGACGTGCTGACCCGCCGGACCAGGATTTCCATCGAGGCCTGGGACCGCGGAGTGTCCGCCGCACCGGTAGTCGCTAAACTGATGGGAGAAGTCCTCGGCTGGAGCGATGCCCAGCGCGAGGGCGAGATCAAGCACTACCTGGCCAGGGTCGACGCCGAACGGCTCAGCCAGGAGCAGCCGGACGACGAATCTGCTGACGCGGCACGACTGGGCGTCGAGGACATCGTTCCGCTGCGTTGACCGGCAGCGTCCGCCGGCAGCCTCGACTCCGAGGCTGCCGGCGCACTGACGCCATTTCGAAGGGATAGCACTTGGCGGAACCACTGGACCGGTATGACGCCGAGCTCACCACCCCCGACATGGTGATCCTCGAGATGGACGCCACCGACAAGCTCGACGCCGCCTCCCAGCTGGCGGAACGGATGCACGCCGCCGGACGCATCTCCGATCTCCCCGGCTTCCTCCAGCACGTCAACGCCCGTGAACACCAGCTGGCCACGGGCCTGCCGGGTGGCATCGGACTGCCGCACGCACGCAGCGAATTCGTCTCCAGAACGTCCATCGCCGTCGGCATCACAAAATACGGCAAGGCGCTCGACTTCGGCGCTGCCGACGGGCCGGCGACGGTGGTCCTCTTGATCGCGACGCCGGCAAGTTCGTTTTCCGAGCACCTCGAAGTGCTGGCCACCCTGGCCCGGTCCTTGTCGAAGGAATCATTCCGCGAATCGCTCCGCCGTGCCTACGACCCCGAAGTGATCGCGGAACTCATCAATTCCAGCCTGGTCTTCTTCGACCACTGAACCCGCTCACCTCTGCAGGCCCGTTTCGTTGTTCTACACGCCGACGAAGTACGGTTAAGGGGTGCTGAAAACTGCCCTCAAACCCCGCTGGATCGCCGGACTCGTGTTCGCGATCGTCGTCTCAGGGGTGTTTGTGCTGCTCAGCCAGTGGCAGTTCGGCCGCTCGACCCAGCCGGAGGCGCCAGTCTCCGCCACCACCGAGGAACCCAAACCGCTGACTACGACGCTCCAGCCCGGGGATTTCTTCCCGGGTTCGGTTGCCGACCAGGTCGTCACCGCGACCGGGAACTACGATCCGGACAAGCAGGTCCTGGTCCCGGGCCGCCTGAATGGCGGAGCCTCGGGCTACTGGATCGTTTCTGCCCTGGCCGTAAAGGACGCCCCCGCCCTGACCGGAGCCGGCGCTTCGCCCCAGACCTGGATCCCGGTGGCCCGCGGCTGGGTGGCCGACCCCGCGGACGCCGCTGCGCCGCCGTCGGGCACCATTGAACTGACCGGACGGCTGCTGCCGTCCGAAGCCCCGCTGCCCGGCACCGACGCCGGCCCCGGGCGGGCCAGCGCCGTGTCCGTCGCGGAACTCATCAACATCTGGGACATCAGCAGCTACCCCGGCTTTGTCGCTGCGAGTTCCGAACTCTCCGGCGGCAGCGACGTCGGTGCCGCCGCATCCGGCGGAGAGGTCAAGCCGCTGAACATCGGGCCGCAGCCGCCTGCCGGGAAGATCAACTGGCTGAACCTCTTCTACGCCATCGAATGGGTGGTGTTCGGTGGCTTCGCACTCTTCATCTGGTGGCGGCTGGTGAAGGACGACTATCGCCGCGACCTCGAGGACGCCCTCGACGAGGAGCAGGAAGCCGCGGCGCAGCACGTCCCCGACCCTGACGCCACCGAACCGCGTGCCACGGAAACCCGCCCCACCGAAACCCGCACCACCGAAACGCGCCCCACCGAAACGAAAGTGCAATCATGATCGAGCCCCAGCCGGCCGTCCAGCCGCAGCAGTCCACCGCAACGGGAGCCGCGGGCGGCAAAAAGCGCCGCTTTGGCGGAACCGAGGCCCAGATCCGTTCCGCGCTGAAGTTCTACAAGGTGCTTGCCTACATGACCGGCATCATGCTGCTCCTGCTCTGCGCCGAATTGATTGCCCGCTACGTCTTCGGCCAGTACCTCTTCCTGGGCGGCACCAACGCCGTCACCGGCGAGCCCTTCGGCTTCGGGTTCGCCGACGCCGAGCCGCCCGGCGTCATCGGCGGGGTGAACCTCTCCGTCGCGGTGCTGATCGTGCACGGCTGGATGTACGTCGTGTACCTCATGTCCAACTTCCGCCTGTGGTCGCTGATGCGCTGGCCGTTCCTGAAGATGATCGTCCTGGCGCTCGGCGGCGTCGTGCCGTTCCTGTCCTTCGTCGTGGAGAAGAAGTTCCACGCCGAGGTGGAGGCCGAACTGGCCGCGAACCCGCAGGCCCCGCAGCGCTACTGAACCCACGCAGGGCGGAGCGGCTGCTTGGCGAGCCCGCCCGCCGTCGGGCTTCCGTGTGACTTCGCTTACCCGGCGGCAGTTTCCGGGCCCGGACCGGCTTCTCAATGTGCGGGCCGACGGCGCCGCAAAGTAGGCTTGTACGGTGACTACTCCCACTGCATCCCAGACGTCCCACAAGCCCGTGCTGGTTGTTGACTACGGTGCCCAGTACGCGCAGCTGATCGCCCGCCGCGTCCGGGAAGCGAACGTGTATTCGGAAGTGGTTCCGCATACCTACAGCACCGAGCAGCTCCTGGCCAAGAACCCCGCCGCCATCATCCTCTCCGGCGGCCCCGCCAGCGTCTACGCCGAAGGTGCCCCCAGCGTCGGCGCTGACCTCTTTGAGGCCGGAATCCCGGTCTTCGGCATCTGCTACGGCTTCCAGGCGATGGCCAACGCACTCGGCGGCAAGGTGGCCCAGACCGGGCTCCGCGAGTATGGCGCCACCGAGACCACTACCGTCGGTGAAGGCCGCTCCATCCTGGCCGGCATGCCCCAGCACCAGAGCACCTGGATGAGCCACGGCGACTCCGTCCACGAGGCTCCGGAAGGCTTTGAGGTCCTCGCGACGACGGCGGGAGCCGACGTCGCCGCCTTCGCCAACGAAGAGAAGAGCCTCTACGGAGTGCAGTGGCACCCCGAAGTGAAGCACTCGGCTTACGGACAGCAGGTCCTCGAGAACTTCCTCTTCAAGGGCGCCAAGCTGGAGCCGAACTGGACCACCGGCAACATCCTCGAGGAGCAGGTCGACCGGATCCGCGAACAGATCGGCGACGCACGGGTCATCTGCGGCCTGTCCGGCGGCGTGGACTCCGCCGTCGCCGCCGCCCTGGTCCAGCGCGCCGTGGGCGACCAGCTGACCTGTGTGTTCGTGGACCACGGACTGCTGCGCGAAGGCGAAGCGGAACAGGTCGAACGCGACTTCGTGGCCGCGACCGGCGTCAAGCTCTACGTTGCCAACGAACAGGAGCGCTTCCAGGCGGCCCTGGCCGGTGTCAGCGACCCGGAGACCAAGCGCAAGATCATTGGCCGCGAATTCATCCGCGCCTTCGAGGAGGCCGAGTTGGCGATCATCGCCGAGGCGGCCGCGCACGGCGAGAAGATCAAGTTCCTCGTCCAGGGCACGCTGTACCCCGACGTCGTCGAATCCGGCGGCGGCGAAGGTGCCGCGAACATCAAGAGCCACCACAACGTGGGCGGACTGCCGGAAGACCTGCAGTTCGAACTCGTCGAACCGCTGCGCGCCCTGTTCAAGGACGAGGTCCGCGCCGTCGGTGCCCAGCTCGGCCTGCCGCAGGAAATCGTGGGACGCCAGCCGTTTCCCGGACCGGGGCTTGGCATCCGGATCGTTGGTGAAGTCACCAAGGAGCGGCTGGACCTGCTGCGCAAGGCCGACGCCATCGCGCGGGCCGAACTGACCGCTGCCGGACTGGACAATGAGGTCTGGCAGATGCCGGTTGTCCTGCTGGCTGATGTCCGCAGCGTTGGCGTCCAGGGCGATGGGCGCACCTACGGCCACCCGATTGTGTTGCGCCCCGTCTCCTCCGAAGACGCCATGACGGCGGACTGGTCGCGGTTGCCCTACGACCTGCTGGCCAGGATCTCCAACCGCATCACCAACGAGGTGGACGGCGTGAACCGCGTGGTGCTCGATGTGACCAGCAAGCCGCCGGGAACCATCGAATGGGAATAGCCCGGTAAGGGTCGCGTGAAATGGCCGGTCTCCTGGGGAGGCCGGCCATTTCGCGTCTGGCCGTTTCGTGTCTGGTTATTTCGAGCCCGGGCAATTCACGCCTGGCCGCGCCCCCGCGGCGGGGATCCGTGCGGCCACTGGGCGGGGACGGCGTTCGGGCAAATTCGCGCCGAATTTGCGTCCCGCCAGTGTTGCGGAGCCTCACCGGGGCCGGATTCGGGCTACCCTCGAAAGCATGCCGGTATGGTCCAGGACGTCCCGCGCGAGCACGGAAAACGTGAGCAGAGTAAACGCGAGCACAGAAAAGAAGGCAGCAGTGTCAGTTGGTCAAGGCCACCCCGAGGGCTCCGAGGAGCTTAGGAAATGGCTGTCGGGGCTCAAACCCGTCACCGGAGCAGACACCATGCTGCGCTTCACTAAGACGCCTGAAGGCTCCATCGACCTGACCCACGCCCATCCTTCCGGCCTGGCGCAGCTCATGGCCGGCCGGCGCACCCGGCTCTCCACCCTGATCCGTGACCACCAGCAGTACGTCGTCGCCGCGCGGGCGTCGCGCAACCTGCGGTCCAAGATCTTCGAACTCGCCAACGACCGCGGCATCGACGCGGGGTACTTCTCGGCAGGAACGGTCGTCTGGACGTCCGCCGTGGGAGGCAAACCGCAGCGGGTCTCCGCCCCCGTCATGCTGGCCGCCATCTCCCTCACGGTCCGGCCGGGCGAGGACGACTACGAGCTGCAACTGACCGAACAGGCCAAGATCAACCCTGCGCTGGTCCGGCACCTGAAGACCATCCACGGGATCGTCTTCGACGTCAACGCTGTAACCCGCATGGCCTACAGCACCGCCCGGTTTGATCCGCAGCCGGTCCTCGACCGCCTTGGCACCCTCATCCAGCCGATCCACGGCGCCGAGGTCGAGCACAACCTCCTGGTCTCCACCTTCGCCGATCTGTCCGGAAGCCTCGACGACCCGTGGATCAACGGGAACCATCCCCTCGTGACGGCGCTGGGCCGCGCCGCCGCCGGCGGGGCGGTGGAGGTTCCCGAGCTCAAGAAGGGGCGCTTCCCGAGCACCGACGAGCGGGATCCCGCCGATGAACTGCTGCTGCTCGACGCCGACACCGACCAGCAGTACGTCGTCGACGCCGTCCGCGCCGGGGACTCGCTCGTGGTCAGCAGTCCGCCGGGCACCGGCCAGACCCAGACCGCCATCAACACCATCGGTGCGTTGGTGGATGCCGGAAAAACCGTCCTGGTGGTGGGGGACCGGCGTGCCAGCCTGGGCGAGATCTCCGCCGAGCTGGACACCCTGGGGTTGGACTCCACCCTGTTCCAGCTCGCCGGCAATGTCACCCCTTTGCAGCTCAAAGGCCAGCTGGTCCGGGCGATTGTGCGCAACGAAAAGTCGCTCGAGCCCCAGCTCAGCAACCTGCACACCACTCTGATCGAGCACCGTCACGCCCTGCGGGACCACGTCGCGTCGCTGCACAACGTCCGCCAGCGGTGGGGCTGCTCGCCGTACGAGGCCATGCAGTCGCTGGCCGAGCTGACTTCCATTCAGCCTGCACCGGCCACCACCGTCCGGCTCAAGCGCAGCGTGCTGGACAACATCCGGGACCGCGAGGAACTGGCCGGGCGGCTCCGTCGGGCGGCCGAACTGGGAAGCTTCAGCCGGGCGTCGACCACCAGCCCCTGGCACGGCGCCCGCCTCCTGACCCGCAAGGAAACCCAGGAAGCCCAGCAGGTGGCCCGCTCCGTGGCCCGGAAGCTTCCGGAACTGCGCGAACTGATGAACGGCGTCGCCGAACATGCGGAGATCCGCCTTGGCCGCACGTTTGCCGAGTGGGGCGACCAGGTTGAGCTCCTCGTCGCGGTGCGCGAAAGCCTCGACAAGTTCACCCCGGACATCTTCGACCGTCCGGTCCACGACCTCATTTCCGCCACTGCCGCCTCCTCCTGGCGCCGCGAACGGAACATCGAGATGCCGTCCATGCAGCGCTCCCGCCTGCGCCGGGTGGCGAAGGAATATGTCCGCCCGGGCGTCCACATCGCCGACCTCCACAGCTCACTCGTCCTCGTCCAGGAGCAGCGGGCCGCGTGGTCCGACTACGCCACGACCCAGCGCCATCCGGCGGTCCCGTCCGGTCTGGCGGAGATCATTGGCCTGTACCGCGAGCTGGAAGCAGAACTGGCCGAATTGGGCCAGGCCGTCAGGCACACAGCGGCGGGCGGCGAGTTGCACAGCACGCCCTATGAGCAGCTCATGGAACGCCTCGAGCGGCTGGTCGCGGACACGGGAACGCTGGAGACGCTGCCGGAGCGGACGCTCCTTGTGGAGAACATGCGCGAGCATGGCCTCGGCGAACTTCTCGCAGACCTCGCAGAACGCGAAGTTCCGGCCGGGTCCGTGGCTGCGGAGCTCGAGCTCGCCTGGTGGCAGTCGGCGCTGGAAGCCATGATCAGCGGCGATGATTACCTGGCTATGTCCGACGGCGACGCCCTGCGCCAGCTGGAAGCCGAGTACCGTCTCGCGGACAACGCCCACATCGCCAGCGGCGCAGCCCGGCTGCGCTGGAAGCTTGCCGAACGCTGGCGGGCCGCCCTCGCGGAGCACCCGCGCCAGGCGGAACTGCTGCGGAGCCTCCTCAAGGACGGCAGGGTCACCCTGTCCGCCCTGACGGGGCAGGCCCCGGAACTGCTGCCCATGCTGGTGCCCGTGTGGTCGGTCAGCCCCTATCTCCTGACGGCGGTCCTGCCGGCGACACAGCGGTTCGACGCCGTCGTCATCCTTGACGCCGAGGCGACGTCGCTGCAAGCCGTCCTGCCGGCCGTCGCCCGCGCCAAACAGATCATTGCCTTTGGTGACGACCGGATTGCCAGCCCGCGGACCTTCACCGTCAGTGTGGAGCGGCTCGCCGCCGGCGAGAGCTCCCACCAGGGCGTGGAGAGCGCGTACAAGGCGCTGTCGGCCGTATTGCCGGTCTGGAACCTGCGGACCGTCTACCGTGCCGTTGACGAAGACCTCGTGCGGCAACTGAGCAAGGGCTTCTACGACAACGGGCTGCGCCGGTTGCCCGAAGGCCAGTCCGCCACGGGGCTGGACCGCGCCCTGACGGTCGAATACCTGCCGGACGGCACGGGACTGCCCAGCGCGGACCACGACGGCGTCGAATCCGTCGTGGCCGAGGTAAACCGGGCGGTGGAACTTGTCTTCGAACACGCCCGCCTGCGGCCGCGGACGTCGCTGGCTGTCGTCACCGGCAGTCTCCGGCACGCGGCCCGGATCGGCGAGTCCATCCGGCTGCAGCTGCCCAACCATCCGCTGCTGGCCGGCTTCTTCACGGCCGGGGACGAATCATTCCGGGTGGTTGATCTGGAACGCGCCCAGGGCCTGGTCCGCGATCACGTGATCTTCTCACCGGGTTACGGCCGCACCCCGCACGGGCGTGCGCTCCATAGCCTCGGTCCGCTGTCCGCGGACGGGGGACGTGCCAGGTTCGCCCTCGCCATGACGCGGGCACGCCGGTCCCTGCACGTGTTGAGCTGCTTCCGTCCCGAGGATCTCGACGTGACCCGGCTGAGCCACGGCGCGGTGGATTTCTACGAGCTGCTGGACCGGGAAATCGCGGGCAACTCCGATCTGGGCAGCCCGGCGTCGCGCGCCGCCGCCAGCGAACAGGCCTTGGGGGCAGATCCCCTCGTGGCTGACCTCGGCGACCGGCTCCGTGCCCGGGGCGCCCGGGTCTGGCACCAGTACGACGGCGTCCTGAACATGGTGGCGGCAGCCGACCCGCTGAGCACCCTCGGGCAGGAGGACGCCGACATTCCCCGGCCCGTTGCGATTGAGTCCGACGGCACCGAGCAGTACCGCCGGCTGACCGTCCGCGAACGCAGCAGGCTCCGCCCGCAGCTTCTGGAGCGACTCGGCTGGCGTTACATGCCACTATGGACCATAGAGGTCTTCACCGATCCCTCGGCCTGCGCCGACCGCATCGGCGGCTACCTCGGCCTGGAAAAACCGTCCATAACGCACCGGAAGCAGGCCTCGCCGGGATTCTTTGACGACGACGTCGAGAACCTGGCCGTCAACGAAGCGCAAGCCGCCGAGGAGCGGTCCATGTCCGGGAAGCCGGATGGCGCACAACAGCACAGAACAGATCAGGGCAGTAAGGAGGCCGGCGGCATGACTGCAGACGGCGGTACCCGGAACGACGGGGATACCCGGGACGACGACGGTACCCGAAACGACGCGGGTAGCCTGAACAGCGATGAAATCCGGGACAGTGGCCGGGACAACGCTTCGCAGCAGTCCGCACCGGCGGCGGTCCCTGCCGGCGTGCTGCCGAACAAGGCCGCTGAAGACGATCCGCGGCGCTGGGGCGACGAGCCCGGAGGCTACGACCACGACTCCTGGCTCCAGGAACAGAAGCCTCCGCACTGGGGTTAGGGACGGACGCGTCCTGCGCCTTCGGCCTCCGCACTTGCGGAGTTCCGGACGGGCTCCGGCGGCTCATCCCGGCTAGCCCGGCACGGCCCCCACAAGGACGAAGAACAGTTTCCCCTGGGTGGACGCGCCAGCGAGACGGCGTGCCTGATCGGCATCGGCAGCGACGACCATGAGGCCTTCCGTTTCCCCGGCGGCCAGCCATTGGCCCGACTCGCTGCCGTGCTCGGAGGTCCACAGCACCGGCACTGCCGCAGCCAGCACCTGGGACGCAGCCGTTTGGTCAAAGCTGTCGCCGGTGGTCATGACCACGTTGACGAGCTGTCCGGGGGAGAGCAATTGGATTGATGCGGGATCGGCCATCCGGAGCGGTACCGCGGCAGTTCCCGGCGGGCTTCCCGCCAGAAGGCCGGGCCCAAGGAGTTGGGAATCGGACAGCAACTGGCCCTGGCGGAGCGCCACAGCGAGCTGTTTGCCTTGAGGGGATTCGTTGCTGCCAAAGCTGCCCGGGGGCACCAGGCTGCGCGGGATGTCCAGCAAGGTCAGGTCTTCCGGCCCGAGTGTATCCCCGGCCGGCAGATCCTTTGCCACGGCGAACGCAGAGACGGTGTAGGCAGGGTCGGGCGTGAGCTGTTGAACCGTGATGCCGGCCGCGATGCACAGCAGCAGTGCCACAGCCAGCCGCCGGTTGCGCGCCAGCCAGCGGACCATACGGCGGGAGGGCCGGGCATCGGGTCTACGCCCCCGCCGTGGACTCCCTGAATGCGGCTGGCTGGAGCTTCGCCCCGGGGAACGGCCGCCGCTCCTGAGAACGGAGGAGGGACGCAAGGGGCCACGAACCGACAGACGAAGAAATGCCGCAGGGAAGGTGCCGACTGTGAAGTGGACGGCGGGCGGGACGGACCTCGCAGTGATAGCCATGGTGCGACCCTACGCATCGGCAGAAACGCCGGGCAGAGGAGCTTCGGGCTATGTGGAGAAAGGTCCAATCAACCGAGGCCAGACGACAACCCGTTGCTGGACGACAGGTCTTCGGAAAGTTCCTAGCCTGCGGAAGCTGCGGCGGGCGCCGGAGTTGTCGTCGGGGCAGGAGCCGGGGCCGGGGAAACCGTGCTGCCCTTGGCATCGCGTGAGTCGGTCCGGTAGAAGCCGGAACCCTTGAAGACAACGCCGACGCTGTTGAACTTCTTGCGAAGCGTTCCCTGGCACTCGGGGCAGGACGTGAGGGAGCTGTCGGTGAACGACTGCACGATCTCGAAGGCGTGGCTGCAGTCCTTGCAGGCGTATGCATACGTGGGCACTGGAAATCCTCCTCTGGAACAAACGAGCAGGTCCCGTGCTGCCGGTCTGGATCACTGCCGGCATGTCACCGGCGCAATCCGTCACTTAGCAGTCGCAGGGCCTGAGTGCTAATTCTATCACCCCGGCCGTGCGCCCCCTTTAGGGCTATGGCTGCAGCCGGAACACGCCGCCGGGGGTCAGGGCGGCGGCCACCTTGCGGTCGAAAGACTCCGCCGGGATGCTGCCGGCAGGCAGCACTTCGCTGTCAAAAACGACGGCGGCTGTCGGCAGGTGCGGCAACAACGCGCCGTCGGGCGTCTTGGCCCGGCGCGGCAGGAGGGCGGCCAGCGCCGTCAGGAACTTGTCGTAGTACCCGCCGCCCTGACCGATCCGGTTCCCTGATAAGTCGACGGCGGTGGCAGGCAGGAAGATCCCGTGCGCGTGCAGCATAACGGCTGTGTCGTGGCGTTCCCCTACGGGCTCCTGGATGGGCGCGTAGCGGCTCCTGACGGAGTCGGAGGCCGGCGTCCAGTACACCCAGCTCAGCGCCAGCCCGGGCTCGCAGACCGGTAGCAGCAGGCTGTGCCCCGCCTCATGCAACGCCGTCAGCAGGGGAAGGGTCGGCGGCTCGGACCCCACGCCGAGATAGGCCGCGAAGATGCCCGGGCGGCCTTCGGTCAGGCTGGAAGCCCACGCAAGGCCATGCCGGGCAATGCCCGCCCCGGCGCTCGCAAGGCCGGCATGTGTCAGTGCGGCGCGCCCGGCCCGGTGTGCGGCCCGGATCTGTTCCTTGGATTCCATGACGCCTCGTCCCTTAGCGTGATGCGGCCGGGAAGCGGAGGTTTCCGGCGGCTCGAATGATTACCCAATGTTTGGTCCCTCCGTTAGATTAGTCGGGTGACTACACTCAACGCTCCCGTCCGCAAGGCCGTCATCCCCGCAGCCGGCCTCGGTACCAGGTTCCTTCCGGCCACCAAGGCCATGCCCAAGGAAATGCTCCCTGTCGTGGACAAGCCGGCCATCCAGTACGTCGTCGAGGAAGCCGTCAACGTCGGCCTGAACGACATCCTGATGATCACCGGACGCAACAAGCGCGCGCTGGAAGACCACTTTGACCGCGTCCCCGCGCTGGAAGCCACCCTCGAGGACAAGGGGGACACCGCCAAGCTCGAGTCCATCCAGGCTGCCAGCAACCTGGGCGACATCCACTACGTGCGCCAGGGCGATCCCATGGGCCTGGGCCACGCCGTCCTCCGCGCCAAGCAGCACGTAGGTTACGAACCGTTCGCTGTCCTGCTGGGCGATGACCTGATCGACGCCCGCGACGAACTGCTCAGCACCATGATCGAAGTCCAGGCCAAGACCGGCGGTTCGGTTGTCGCCCTGATCGAGGTGGACCCGTCCCAGATCAGCGCCTACGGCTGCGCCGACGTCCAGGCGATCGAGGGTGAAGAGTATGTCCGGATCAACCAGCTCGTGGAGAAGCCCGACGTCGACGACGCCCCGTCCAACCTCGCCGTGATTGGCCGCTACGTCCTCCACCCGGCGGTCTTCGAGGTTCTGGAACGCACCGAGCCCGGCCGTGGCGGCGAAATCCAGCTGACGGACGCCCTCCAGGAACTCTCGGCAGGAGACGGCGAAGGCTATGGCGTGTACGGCGTCGTCTTCCGTGGCCGCCGCTACGACACCGGCGACAAGCTCAGCTACCTCAAGGCCTGCGTGCAGCTGGCCTGTGACAGCGAAGACCTGGGCCCCGGCCTGCGGGAATGGCTGCCCGAGTTCGCCGCCAGCCTCGCGCCAAGCCTGACCAAATAACTCCCGTGGGGGGCAGCTTCAACTGGCCGGTGACCCTTGAGTGCGGCGACCTCGTGTTGCGCCCCATCCGGTACCGGGACCGCAAGGAGTGGACCCAGGTCCGCTCCCGCAACAGCGAGTGGCTGGCCCCCTGGGAAGCGTCCAACCCCGTTCCCGGGGGCGGCCTTCCCGACTACCGCCAGATGGTGCGTTCCCTCAAGGCCCAGGCCGCCCAGGCAACGGCTTTGCCGTTCCTCATCACCGCTTGGACCCCCGGTTTCCGTGAACCCGTGATCGTGGGCCAACTGACGGTGTCCTCCATCGTGTGGGGCTCGGCGATGATGGCCACGCTTGGGTACTGGGTGGACAAGGACCGGGCTGGCCGGGGCATTGCCCCGACCGCTGTGGCACTGGCAACGGACTACTGCTTCCAGAGCCTTGGGCTGCACCGGATGGAGATCAACATCCGTCCTGAAAACGGACCCAGCCTGCGGGTGGTGGAGAAACTCGGCTTCCGGGACGAGGGCTACCGGCCCCGGTTCCTGCATATCAACGGCGAATGGGCGGACCACCGGAGCTTCGCTTTGACCTCCGAGGAAGTCCCCGGGGGGCTGCTGGCACGCTGGCAGCAGAGTCGCCCGGCGTGAGTGATCAGACCCCGCCTGACCAGCACATACGTCACTAATGCACGTGATTAACAGTTGTCCCGCGACACACCGGGGACAATGCGGCCCGGCGCCCCGCATTGCTCATACGGTTTTGATGTGGACTTCCCTCTTAGCAGCTCTGTGATCCTTGTCATTGCTGTTGCGCTCTGGATTGTGTGGGTTGCTCCCTACATGCTCCGGAACGGACGCCACCACCTGCAGCCTGCGGGCGAGTTCGTGGCGGACGTCATCGACCTAGAAACAGCCCCGCAAGCCGGAAACGTCATGAAGATGGCGACCCAGCAGGAGAATCCCATGACCAGTACCCAGCACACCGTGTCCGGCCCGGGAACCGCCGGGTTCGACGGCGGCCCCAAGCCTGCTGCCCCCGGTCCGGCATTCAGAATCCGCTACGGCCGATTGGCCCTCGCCCTGGCAGGTCTGCTCGCGCTTCTGACGGGGCTGGTCTCCGCGGTCCTGCGAATTTTCGGGCTCGGTCCGCTGTGGCTTCCCGTGGCAGCGTTGCTCGGAGCCGGGGCTTCCGTCCTCACGCTCCGCTGGCTCGCGGTCCGGGACCGCCGCCGCAAAATGAATGCCGCGTTCCGCGCCGCCATGAGCGCGCCGGCACGCCCGGCCCGGTCCGCCCCGGAGCATTCGCCGTTCCGTGAGCCGGCAGGGGAGCGCCGTGACCGGGTTGAGAGCCCGGTGTTCGACGCCCAGGCGGACGCGGCGGAACGCACACCTGCACCCAAGCCGCTCACTGCCCAGGAACTCCGCCAGGCGGCCCTGGCGGAAGCCGCGGCCTCGGGCGACACGTCGGTCCGCCGCACTGTGGACTCCCCGGCCGGAGAGGGATCCAGCTGGGAGCCGGTGGAGGTCCCGAAGCCCACGTATGTGGAGGCGCCGAAAGCCGAACGGGCCGCCCCCGTGCCGCTCGATCTGCCGGAGTCCCCAAAGGCCCTCGGAAAGCCGTCGCTCAAGCAGGGCCTTCCGCAGCCCCTGACCGGCAGCCTCGGCACGGATTCCGAGCCGAAACCTTTGGGCAAGGCGCAGAGCGCCCTCAGCAACCTGGACGATGTCCTGCAGCGACGCCGGGCCTGAACCGATACCTTGAGCCCCGGGCAGCCAGCAATGGCCGCCCGGGGCTTTGCTGTGTCCCGTACGTCCGGTGGCCGGCAGAGGTCCAATGCGGCCAGTATCCGGCGCAGCCCGGTAGCCTCAGGGCATGACACGAATTTGCGTTGCCGGCGGAACCGGCCAGGTGGGCCGCGAAGTGGTGCGGCAGGCTCTTGCCCGGGGGCACGAAGTGGCGGCCCTCAGCCGGAACCCGCCTCCCGCCGGTGCCCCCGCCCGGATACCTGGCGCGGAATACTTCCCCGCCGACGTCACCACTGGCGAGGGGCTGACGGCGGCGCTGGCCGGAGCCGACGTCGTCATCGACTGCCTGGAAGGACGCTCCGGGAAGGACCTGAAAAACTTCGCCGACGGCGGCGCCCGGCTTCTCGCCGCGGCCCAGGATGCCGAGGTGGCCAGGGCCGTGATGCTGTCGATCATCAATTGTGACCGGAGCAGCTTCGGCTACTACGCCTCGAAGGCGGCCAAGGAACAGGTCTACGAGCGGTCGGGGCTGGAAACCGTCGCGCTCCGGGCGACGCAGTTCCATTCCCTGCTGGCCACGATGTTCGGGGCCGGCTCGAAACTGCGGATCATTCCCGTGGTCAAAGGTGCCCGGTTCCAGCCGATTGCTCCTTCCGACGTCGCTGCCGCCTTGCTCGGGGCTGCGCTGGAACCCTCGGCGGGCCTGCGGCACGACGTGAAAACCGTCGGTGGCCCTGAGATCCTGGGCATGGAGGAGTTTGCCCGGCAGTGGAAGGCCGCCACCGGCTCCCGTGGCCGCCTCGTGCGGTTCCCGCTGCCCGGTGCGATGGGCAAATACCTGAGTGCGGGGCTGAACCTGGCTCCGGAGCAACGCCACGCCGGTGAGACTTTCAGCGGCTGGTTGGCAAAGAACGCGGATAGTTTGTAGCCTAGGGACACCGGCAACGCCGTTCCTTCGGGACCGGCGTTGCTCCGGGGCTATAGCTCAGTTGGTAGAGCGCTTCGTTCGCATCGAAGAGGTCAGGAGTTCGAATCTCCTTAGCTCCACAATTTGCAGGGGTTGTTGAGCCCTTGAATGCGTGAAGTATCACCCCGGCAGCAGTGTGCGCGGGACCCTGTCGCGGGGAGGGCCGTGGCTTTTCGTGCCAGCGGTCAGCCGGGAAATAGCTGTTTTGGTTCTCGGCCCAGGCTTCCCACCAGCTTCCCGCCACCGGTTCGGCGGATGTACGCTCCGCAAACGGCTCTCTGACCCTTAGCTTCCAGGAATTTCGGGTTGTATCGTTGACTATCGTTGTATATCGTTCGCGATTCACAAAGGAGTGCATGATGCGTAATTCATACCCGGCAGGCGGATTCCGCGGCAGCAACGTCGACAGCATGTGGCAGGCCGTTGAGGAGTTGCGTTCGAGGTTTGAGAAGCGCTCGGGTTCCCGCGCGGGGCGGGGCGAGGTGCGGGCGGCGGTGCTCGCACTGCTCGCGGAGCGGCCGATGCACGGCTACCAGATCATCCGTGAAATCGAGGAGCGCAGCGGTGGCAGCTGGAAGCCCAGCGCAGGCTCCGTCTACCCGACCCTGCAGTTGCTGGCCGATGAGGGATTCATCAGTGCCGAGGAATCCAACGGCCGCAAGATCTACTCGCTGACTGAAGCAGGCCGGGAGGATGTGGCGGGTGCCGATGCGTCAGCGCTCTGGGACTCGACGGCGCCGGCGTCGGGCACCGGGTTCGCGGCGCTGCCCAAGGCTGGACTCGAGCTCGCGCAGGCCGCGTCGCAGGTGGGACGCACCGGTACGCCGGAGCAGGTGCAGGAGGCCGTGACAGTCCTCGACGACGCGCGCCGCCGGCTGTACGCGATCCTCGCCCGGGGCTGACCGGGGTGTCGTCGGTTCGCCGGGACCGCGCAGATCCAGTTGCCGGCGCCGGGGAGCACCGTGCCCGTTACCGCCGCATCCTGCGCTTCGCCGCGTGGCACCTCGCGGTGACCTGGTGGTTTGAGCTGTTCCTCCCTCGCGTCGGGCTGGTGAAGATCGCCGAGCGCACCAGGGTGAAGAGGATGAGGCTTTTCGCGCAGCGCTTTCATGCTCTCGCGGTGGACCTCGGCGGTCTGATGATCAAGGTCGGTCAGTTCCTGTCCACCAGGCTAGACGTGCTGCCGCCCGAGATCACGCAGGAACTTGAGGGGCTGCAGGATGAGGTGCCCCCTGTTCCCTTCCCGGCGATCCGCGCCCTGGCCGAAGCGGAGCTGGGCGCGACACTGGAGCAGTTATTCGCCTCGGTCGAGGAAACACCGATCGCAGCAGCGTCCCTCGGGCAGGCGCACCGGGCAAGGCTCCGCCTGGACGACGCCGCCGACACCGGGCTCGACCGCGTGGTGCTGAAGGTCCAGCGGCCGGGCATCAATGCCATTGTCGACGTCGACCTGGCGGCATTGCGCAAGGTGGGCGGCTGGCTCAGCCACGTGCGCCTGGTGTCCTCTCGGGCCGACATGCCCGCCTTGGTCGAGGAATTTGCGCAGACCAGTCTTGAGGAGATCGACTACCTCAATGAGGCGGCGAATTCGGGGCGGTTCGCTGCTGATTTCGCCGACGACAGCCGGGTGGAGGTGCCCGACGTCGTCTGGGAACGGAGCACCCGCCGTGTGCTCACCCTCGAAGACGTCACGGCGATCAAGATCACGGACTCGGAGGCACTGCTGGCGGCGGGCATCGATCCGGCCCAGGTTGCCCCGGTTTTCGCGGCCGTCATGTTCGACCAAATGTTCGTGAACGGCTTTTTCCACGCCGATCCGCACCCGGGCAACATCTTCGTCACGCCGGTGACCGGTCCATCCGTAGAGCGCGCCTGGAAGCTGACCTTTATCGACTTCGGCATGATGGGCGAAGTTCCCGCGGCCACGCGCAGCGGACTGCGGAAGCTGCTCATCGCCGCCGCTTCCCGTGACGGCAAGGGGTTGATGGCCGCGATCAGCGACGTGGGGGTGTTGGTGCCCTCGGCCGACACAGTCGAGCTTGAGCGGGCGATGACGCACCTGTTTGCCCGGTTTGGCGGGATGGGCTTTGCAGAGCTCCGTGAGGTGGACCCGCGGGAGTTCCGGGACTTCGCAGTGGAGTTCGGCGACGTGGTCCGCTCGTTGCCGTTCCAAATGCCGGAGAACTTCCTTCTCATTATCCGGGCGATGTCACTGACATCGGGTGTGTGCAGCTCCCTGGACTCCCGGTTCAATCTGTGGGACTCGGTGGAACCCTACGCGGCGCAGCTGCTGCGCGACGAGCGAGGCAACATCGCGCAGGACGTTGCCCGGCAGGCGCTCGATGCCGCCGGGCTGGCCCTGGGTATGCCGAAACGACTGGATGGACTGCTCACCCGGCTCGAAGACGGTTCACTGGCGGTTGCCAATCCGCGACTCGAGCGGCAGGTGGGGCGGCTTGACCGCACGATGCAGCGATTGGCATCGGCCCTCATATTTGCCGCCCTGCTCATTGCCGGTGCCGTGGTCCGTGCCGAGGACACGGTGCTCGGCAATGTCCTGATGATCGCATCGGTGGTCCCGCTGCTGCACGGACTGTGGGCGGGGCGCAGCGGCCTCTGAAGCCACCGGGCTCTCGCACCGCGCAGCCCGATATCCTGTCCAGTAACACGAGGAGAACAATCATGACCACCCTGAAAGAACGCCTGCACGCCGACGTCGTCAGCCACATGAAGGACCGCAACAAGGTCGCGCTCACCACGGTGCGCAACGTCCTGGGTGAAATCGAAACCCGCGAGAAGTCCGGCAAGACCCCGATCGTGCTGGACGACGCACAGGTGACGTCCCTGCTCCAAAAGGAAGCCGCCAAGCGCCGCGACACGGCCCGCATCTACACCGAGGCGGGGGAGTCCGAGCGGGCCGCGGCGGAGATCGCCGAAGCCGAAATTATCGAGGCCTACCTGCCGAAGGCGCTGACCGCGGCCGAGGTGGAAGCCATCGTCGACGGGGTCATCGGTGACCTCACCGCTGATGGCACCGAACTGACCATGCGCCAGCTGGGCGCAGTCATGAAGCCGGTCACCGCCAAGGTCGCCGGACGCTTCGACGGCAAGGCCGTCAGTGAGATTGTGCGCAGCCGTATCGCGCAGTGACAGTTGGCCCGGCGCCATACCTCCCAGCTTGGGCGGATGGCTGCCGGCGCCCGCCTGTATCCTGAGAAGGTACGTCAGGTGCCAGCCTCGCCACCCTCAGGCGCGCTTCGTGACCGGATGTTTGTCCGCGAAACACTCGACTCGATCACCAGTGCATCGCCGAATCCCCCCGCAAACTTCAGCTTCCGTCCTCGGATTCTGAGATTGGAACTCTTATCGTCACCGCCGTACCGGGTAGCCCCCTGGAAACCCCGACGCCGACAGCCAAGCCCCCGCAGGCAGCCGTGACGGCAGAGCCTGCCGTCGTGACGTGGACCGAGGCCGGCCACAGCAGGACGGCCCGATGGCGATCGGCGAACGGACGGCCGGCACCCTCGCGCATTGAAGTGGTCACCGACTCCCTGACAGCCGATGACGCGAACCGGATGGCGTCCCAAGGCATTGCGATGCTCTGGCAGGGTGACTTCCACAACGCGCGGCAGATCCTCAACGCCCTGGACCGGCGGGTGGGTTCCGGGAAGAAAAAGACCGCTGACAGCCCGGCCGATGAGTTCTACCGGCACCGCCAGTCCCGCTCGCACCGCGCGCGCGTGCTTGGGCTGCTGCTGGTTCCGCTCCATCCTGGCCCGGTGGTACCGCTCCGCCGCGCTCCGGATATCCGGGCGGCCGCCGAGGAAGCGTACGGGGACATCGGCGAACCTTCGGTGGTGTCGCTGCATGAGCTTGTCGGGGCAATCGGTGCCCACGAGTGGCGACGGAACGGCGTCTGGGTCGATGCCCTGCAGGGCCGCATCCATCCGCACTACGGCACCTTCTTCCCGACCCGCAGCGAGTACGTCGACCTGGTGGCCGCCGCTCCGCTGCCGTCTGACAAGCTGGCGTTCGACGTCGGAACCGGCACCGGGGTGCTCGCGGCTGTGCTCGCCCGCCGAGGAGTCCACCGCGTGGTGGCGACCGACAACGAACCGCGCGCGATTGCCTGCGCCAGTGAGAATTTCCGGAATCTAGGGGTCCAGGACCGGGCGGAGGCAGTCCTGACCGACATGTTCCCGCCCGGCCGGGCACCCCTTATCGTGTGCAATCCGCCGTGGATCCCGGCCACGCCGCATTCCTCCCTGGACAATGCCGTCTATGACCCCGGCAGCCGGATGCTGTTCCGCTTCCTGAACGAGCTCTCTGACCATCTGGAACCCGACGGCGAGGGCTGGCTCGTCCTGTCGGACCTGGCCGAGCACCTGGGCCTGCGGTCCCGCGACCAGCTGCTGGGCGCCATTGAGGCGGCCGGGCTGAAGGTGCTGGAACGGTCTGACACCAGGCCAACCCACGCCAAGGCATCCGACCGCAACGACCCCCTGTTCGGGGCGCGTGCGGCCGAAGTCACGTCGCTGTGGCGGCTCGCAACCCGCTAGTGCCAGGCTCCGCCGCGCGCAACTGCCGTTCCCGACCCCAAAACTGAGAGAGAAACACCAATGAGCCTGATCCGGCTGCAAGACGTCAGCGTGCGCTTCGACAACACCCAGATTCTCCGGGAAGCCTTCTTCCGGCTCGAGGCCGGGGACCGGGTGGGCCTGATCGGCAAGAACGGCTCCGGCAAGACCACCATCCTCAAGCTGGTCCTGGACCAGGTGGCACCGGACACCGGCACAGTGACCCTGGAACTGGGCACGAAGGTGGGCTACTTCTCCCAGTTCTCCGAACTCAACGGTGAAGCCACAATTCTGGAAGTGCTCGATGCGCTGTTTTCGGAGATCAAGGCGGTCGAAGCCGAACTGGCCGCCATTGACGCGGCCATCGCGGCCGGTCCCGCGGACGCCGAACTCGACCGGCACATCAGCCGCCAGGCCGAACTGTTCGAGGACATGGAACGGCTGGACGGCTGGGACTACCCGCGGCGCATCGACACCGTCCTCACGACCCTGGGCTTCGATGAGGCGCACCGCACCTGCGCGATCGATCAGCTGTCCGGCGGCTGGCGCAACCGTGCAGCCCTGGCCAAGATCCTCCTCGAAGGACCCGACGTGCTGCTGCTCGACGAGCCCACCAACTTCCTGGACATTGCCGGCGTCGAATGGCTCGAAAGCTGGTTCCGGGACTTCAAGGGCGCCGCGATCATTGTTTCGCACGACCGGAAGTTCCTCGACGCCGTCGTCACCCGGATCATCGAGGTGGAGAACTTCCACCTGCACGAATACCCGGGCAACTTCGGTGACTACGTCGTGCAGAAACAGTTCCGCCTCAAGACCCTTGAGCAGCAGTTTGTGCACGAATCCGAACTCCTGGCCTTTGAAGCCGAAGGGATCGCCGACCGCCGCGAGGCGGCCAAGGCGGCCAGCCGCGGGCTGGGGAACCAGCTGGCCAGGATCAAGAAGTCCCGCACGCCCCGGCCCGTCGACCAGATCGTCACGGAGATCTACGGCGGCCTGCATGTCAAGGATGTCCTTTGCCGCGTGGAGGGACTGGGCAAGTCCTACGGCGAAAAGCTGCTCTTCGACGATCTGAGCTTCGAGATCCGCCGCGGCAACCGGATCGTGGTCCTCGGCTCCAACGGCAGCGGCAAGTCCACGCTCCTGAAGGTGCTGACCGGCGAGGAGCAGGCCGATTCCGGCGAGGTGGCCTGGGCCAAGGGACCCGGTTTCGTCTCGTACAACCAGATGCTCGAGGACCTCGACGACGCCGACACCGTGTCCCACGCGGTCAACGCGCTGCCCGACAGCCTGGCGTTCAGCGCCACCAAGAAGTCCGTCAACCGGTTCCTCGCGATGTTCCAGTTCTCCGAGGCGGACCTCAAACAGAAAATCGGGAACCTCTCCGGCGGGCAGAAGGCGCGCGTCGCCATGGCGCAGTGCCTGCTGTCCGGCGCCTCGGTGCTGCTGCTGGACGAACCCACCAACCACCTGGACATGTCCAGCACCCAGGTCATGGAACGCGCGCTGGTGCACTTCCCCGGAGCCGTCGTGGTGGTCAGCCACGACCGGTTCTTCAGCGAAAAAATCGCCAACCGCCACCTCGTGTTCGGGGCCGACGGCGCGGCCCCCGGCGAAATCGACGTCAGAGCCGCGTAGGTGTCGCTCGCCATCGCCGCGGGATAATAGGAGCATGACCGAACAGGACCAGGACCGCGACCCGTGGGATGAGTTCGACAAGCTCACGCCCGCGGGACCGGACCGCGTCGAGGGCTACCCCGGCGGCGAACCCGTCGGCTTCGGCTTCCGCACGGGAGTCCGCAGCGCGAAGGTGGCCGTCGGCTTCGCCGTCTACGCCCTGACCCTGGGGACCGTCCTGGTGGTGATCGGTGCAGTGGTCTTCATCGTCGAAAGCCAGTGGCCGATGCTGGGGCTCATGGTCCTGATCGAGGTGGCCTTTGTCCTGGCCTTCAAACGGCTGGTCGCGCTGGCACGGCGGCGCCGCTGAGCCGCCCGGCGTTGGTACGTGCTATCTCCCGTGCCGGGAGGTTACAGCCAGGTAAGCCCCCAGAGCTCCCACGCCGCCGATCCCCGCGGCGAAGAGGGTCTTGGGCCAATTCCGCCAACGGTCGGGCTGGACGGACACCAGGTCCCCGACAGCATTGATCAGGGCGGCGGTGATCAGCCCGGCGACGATCCGGTTCCCGGTCTTCTCCGCCTTGTCCATGAGCCGGTCCAGCTCTTCGGCCCGGAAATGAATATCGATGCCGCCGCGTTCCAGGACGTCCACCACCCGGCGGATGATCTCCGGCGCGTCCGTCCCGAGGCGCAGGGCTTCCCGGCCGAGCTTCTTCAGCCGGTCCGCCAACGCCTCGGGGGATAGCGAGCCGAGGATAGTTCGTTGCGTGAACGGGCCCAGTTGCGTGGTCAGTTCGAATCCTGGATCCAGCTGCTTGCCCAGGCCGTCCGCCATCACCAGCATCTTCAGCATGAGGGCCGTTTCCCTCGGCAGCCGCAGCCGGTATTCGCGCAGCAGGGCCGCCAGTTCGGCCAGGGCCGCCACAATCGGAATCTCCGCGAGCGGCCGTCCGGCGTAGCGGTCCACGAGCCGCCCCAACGCCGTCTGCAGTCCGCCAAAGCCGCCGTTCGCCTGCGCCCCGCACATGCGGACCAGCGCCGTGGTCAGCCGGGCGGCGTCCTGTTCCACGATCGCCAGCAGCATCCGGACCAGCTGATCGCGCGTGGAGTCGCTGATGTGGCCCACCATCCCGAAGTCGATGACGCCAAGGCGTCCGTCCGCCTCCACGAAGAAGTTCCCGGGATGCGGGTCGGCATGGAAGAAACCGTCCTCGAACACCATCTTCAGCAGGACGTCGCAGGCCTCCCTGGCCAGCGCCCCGGCGTCGATCCCCGCCTGCCGCAGCGCGGCGGCGTCGTTGACTTTGATGCCACGGACGCGCTCCAGCGTGAGGACCCGGGATGTGGTGGTGTCCCAAAAGACCCGGGGAATGTGGACCCGTGCGTCACCTGCGAAGTTCGCGGCGAAGTGTTCCGCGTTCCGGGCCTCCTGCAGGTAATCCAGCTCGGCGCGCATGGTCTGGGAGAACTCATCCACGAGGGCCGCCAGATGGATGCCGGCGGCCCGGGTGGAGGCCCGCTCCGCCCGCTTGGCCAGTTCGGCCATGATTTCCAGATCCTCGTTGATCTGGGCCACGACGCCGGGCCGGCGGACTTTGACCACGACGTCGACCAGCGGGCCGGTGTCCTCGGGCCCACCGGAGGCACCTGCTACGGTGTCCTCGCGGTCCAGGGCAACCCTGCTGCAGTGGACCTGGCCGATGGAGCCGGTGGCGAGGGGAGCGTCGTCCAGCGAAGCCAGGAGCCGGTCCGCCGCGGTGCCGAGCTCCTCGGTGATGACGTTGCGTACCTCGGCGGCAGCAACCGGAGGGGACGCGTCCTGGAGCTTCGCGAGCTCGGTGGCGTACTCCGGCGGAAGCACATCGGTGCGCGTTGATACGATTTGGCCGAACTTGATGTAGACAGCACCGAGATCCTCCAGCGCGAGCCGGACTCGCTCCGGCAGGCTCACGCCCCGGCCCGGAAGCCCGTGCCGTCCCGTGGTTCCGTCGGCGGACCGGAGCCGGTCCAGCCCGAGGTTCCCCAGCGCAAAGCCCAGTCCGTGCCTTGTCAGGGTCTCCACGATGTCCCGGAACCGGTCCCGCCGCGCGCTCATGACGCCAGACTACACGGGGGTGTTCCGGCCTTCGCGGCGGCAGATCCTGGGCCCGGACGCTGGTACCTGCAGGTTAGAGCCAGCCCTTGTTTTTGAAGATGCCGTACATCAGGGCGGCTGTGCCGGCCATCAGCCCGATCGCCATCGGGTAGCCGAAATTCCACTGCAGTTCGGGCATCACGTCAAAGTTCATGCCGTAGATACCGGCGACGAAGGAGGGCGCGAAGAGGATGGCGGCCCAGGACGAGATTTTCTTGACCTGCTCATTCTGCATGGCGCTGGCCTCGTTCTGGCGGTTGGCGGTCAGCGTGCCGTCGAGGGTGAGTGCGTTCTGCAGGAGGTCCCGGAAGGAATCCGCCCGGGAGATCAGCCGCTCCACATGGTCCTCGACGTCGCGCAGGTTGTGCTGGAGCTCCGAATTGATCTGATACTTTTCGAAGCCGCGCCGCAGCAGCTGCATCATGGCCGGGAGCGGATGGATGGCGCGCTGGAACTGGATGACTTCGCGGGCCAGTTCGTAAATCCGCCGGGACACCTTGGGGTCTCCGCTGAAGAGCTGGTCCTCGATCTCGTCGATGTCGTTCTCCAGCCCCGCCACCACCGGCACGTAGTCGTCCACCACCTGGTCCATCAGCGCGTAAAGCACAGCCTCCGGGCCGTGGCACAGGAGGTCGGGGCGCCGCTCCAGCTTCCGCCGCACCTGGGCCACCCCGCCGGTCTCGGCGTGCCGGACGGTGACGACGAAGTTCTTGCCGGTGAACACGTGGAGCTCGCCGAATTCGACGGTTTCCGTCTCGTCCAGGTACCGGGCGGGGCGCAGCACGGTGAAGAGGTTGTCGTCGTACCGTTCGAGTTTGGGACGCTGGTGGGCCGAGATCGCGTCTTCAACGGCGAGCCGGTGCAGCCCGAACTCCTCCGCGACGGCGGCCATCTCGTCCTCCGTGGGCCGGTAGAGGCCGATCCAGGCCATCCCGCCGTGCTGGTTCAGGGTCTCGAAGGTCTGCTCGAGGCTCTGCGGCTCGGCGGTGCGGACGCCGTCAACGTAGACGGCGTTATCGATGATAGTCACGGGCCCATTATCCCGTCTTCCGGGAGATCACTTTGACCGGGCGGGGGCCAGGGAGCTGCCCTGGGCGAGCCGGCTGATCAGCGGTTCGGTGCGGTACTGGATGTGCGTGTGCAGGGCAAGGACTGTCTCGGTCCGGATGACGCCCTTGATCCGGAGGATGGAGCGCAGGGCAGCCTGGAGGTTGTGCGTGTCGGTCGCCACCACGCGGCACCACACATCGCCGCGCCCGGAGATTTCGTGGACTTCCAGGACCTGCGCGATCAGGCGCAGGGCGCCCACCACGCCGTCGAGTTCCCGGTGATTGACCTCGATCGTGACAAAGGCGACCACGTCGTAACCCACCGCCTCAAGGTCGATCTCGCGGCCTCCGTCATGCAGCAGACCGGAACGCTGCATGCGCCGCAGGCGGGACTGCGCGGTGTTGCGGGCGATGCCCAGGGTGTCGCTGAGTTCCCCGATCTGGATGCGGGGATCCCGGATCAGTTCCAGCAGGATCTTCAGGTCGGTGGGGTCCAGGCTGTTCAAATCATCACTCCGGTTCATTCTGGCGGTGCCTGATTGACTGTTTTAATCAATTCTGGCACGAAAATCAGCTGGAAGGGTCAGCTCTGTTGCAGTCTTAGGTGTCAAAATCTTCACGGGCTGGCGGTTCCCCCATCCAGGGAACACCCGGCCCGCTTCCACGCAAGGGCACGGACATGACCGTCATCAGCGAACTTCGCATGCGCCCGGCCACGGCAGACCGCTGGGGCTGGGACGCCTCCACGACGGCGCGGCTGGTGATGGCCGGCGTCGTGATTTTCACGCTGCTGGTCGGCGCGAATCTCGCCACCCCGCTGTACCCGCTGCTGCAGGCCAAACTCGGCATTACTGCACTGGACGTGACTGTGGCGTTTTCCGCGTACGTCCTGGCGCTCGTGGCCACCCTGATCCTGGCCGGCCACTGGTCCGACCACATCGGCCGCCGGGCCGCCCTGGTGCTCGCGGTGCTCGTCGGCCTCGCCGGCGGCTCCGTCTTCGCCACGGCGGACAGCCTGTTCGCGCTGTGTGCCGGCCGGGCCCTGCAGGGCATTGCAGTGGCACTCGCCACCGGCGCCAGTTCCGCGGCCCTGCGGGAGCTGCTGCCCAGCCGTCCCGAATGGGCCTCGAGATTCACCCTGCTGGCGTCCGCCGGCGGAGTGGCGGCCGGTCCTGCCATCGGGGGAGTCCTCTCCCTGCTGCCCGGTCCCACCTCCACGCCCTATTTCCTGCATTCCGTGGTCCTGGCCGCGCTGCTGGTTCCGCTGTCCCTGCTCAAGGCCCGGCCGGCGATCACCTCGATTGCGGGCCCGCAGCCGCTGCGGGTGCTGGCGCCCCGCCGGCCGTCGGTGTCCAGTGAGGCACGCGGCGCCTTCTGGCTGGCGTCCTCCGTGGGGTTCCTCAGCTTCACCGTCTTCGGCTTCTGCCTCTCGCTGGCGCCGGGCTATTTCGCCCAGATCGTCAACGCCGATTCGCGGCCGCTGATCGGCCTGCTGGCGGGATTGACCCTCGGGTCCTCCGCCCTCAGCCAGCTGCTCGCGGTGCGGGGGCGGTTTGTGGTGCCGACCGGACTCGGCATCCTGGCCGTATCGGTGCTGCTGATCGCGGCGGCTGCCGCCTGGAGCAGCCCCTGGCTGCTGATCCTCGCGAGCATCACGGCCGGAATCGGGCAGGGGGTGTCCTTCCGGACCGTCTTTAACGATGTGGCCGGCAAAGTGGAGGCAGCGCGTCACGCCCAGATCATCAGCACCGTCTACGTCATCACGTACCTCGGCAGCGCCTTCCCCGTCATCGGGCTGGGCCTCGCCGCCGGCGTCGTCGGACTGCAGGCGGCGGTTGCCGGCTTTGTTGTGGTCTGTTCGATCGCGGCGGTCATCCTCGCGGTCATCACGCTGCGGGCGGCGCTGCGGCGTTCCTAGTCGGGCAGCGGGCCCTGGTTGCCCTGGATGTGGTCGAACACGAGCGTGGTTTCCGTATGGCCCACCACGGGATCGGTGGCCAGGTTGTCCAGCACCCAGTCGCGGAGGTCCTCGGTGGTGGCGACCGCGATGTGCAGCAGATAGTCCACCGAACCCGAGGTGTGGAAGGTCGAGAGGACCGCCGGAAGTTTGGGCACCCGGGACGTAAAGCGGTCGATCTGCTCGCGGTCGTGGGCGCGGAGCCTGACGGCAATGAGGGCCTGCACGGAGCGGCCGATCGCGGACAGACTCAGCTTCGCTTCGAATCCCTGGATGATGCCGCGATCGGAGAGGGCGCGGGTTCGCATCAGGGCGGTGGACGGCGCGATGCCAACCAGCTCGGCCAGTTGCTTGTTGGAGATTCGGGCGTCGGCGACGAGTGCCGCGAGCAGGCGCTCGTCGATGGCGTCCAGCGGCTCGCCGGCACCAGCTCCCGGCCGAAGATTCTTCGCACTGCTACTCACGGATCCTCCTTGAAGTGTTGTCCGTTCATCATAAACGGCGCATTCCGACACTTCCATTCACGGCCTCTACAAAACTCCGAATTATTGCCAGATACTTGCGGAATTCAATGGTGAATATTCATAAGGAGCAACGTGCTTTCTCAAGACTCGCTGGCTGTCCACGCCGGCCGGACCGGCCTCACCGAACTGGGCGTGCACGCCGTGCCGATCGATCTGTCCACCACTGCGCCGCTACCCTCCGTGCACGACGGCGGTCTCGCCTATGAGCACATGGCCACGGGCGGACCCCACCAGGAAGGCCAGAGTACTGTCTACCAGCGGCTCTGGAATCCCACCGTGGCCAGGTTCGAGGAGGGCGTCGCCGTCCTCGAGGGCACCCCGGAATCCGTCGCGTTCGCCACCGGCATGGCGGCACTGACCGCGGTGCTGCTCGCCGTCGTCGCCACCGGAAAGAAGCACGTGGTGGCGGTGCGGCCGCTGTACGGCGGAAGCGACTACCTGCTTGCCTCCGGGGTGCTCGGCAACGACGTCACGTTCACCACCCCGGAGGGCGTCCACGCCGCGCTCCGGCCCGACACCGGCCTGGTGATCCTCGAGACGCCCGCCAACCCGAGCCTGGAGCTCGTCGATATCGCCCGCGTGGCCGCCGCCGCGGACGGAGTCCCGCTGCTGGTCGACAACACCTTCGCGAGTCCGGTCCTCCAGCAGCCGTTCAGGCACGGTGCCGCCATGGTGCTGCACAGCGCCACCAAGTTCCTTGGCGGACACGGCGACGCCATGGGCGGCGTGGTGGCCGCGGCACCCCAGTGGACCACCAGGCTGCGACAGATCCGCGCCGTCACCGGCGGCATCCTCACCCCTTGGCCCGCCTACCTGCTCCACCGCGGGCTCGCCACGCTGCCCGTGCGCGTGCGCGCCCAGCAGGCCAGCGCCCAGAAGGTCGCCGTCGCCCTGGCCGAACACGGGCTCGTCCGCCGCGTCTTCTATCCGGGGCTGCCCGAGTGCGATCCGCAGGGGCTCATCGGGACGCAAATGGCCGGTCCCGGCTCGCTGATGGCCTTCGAGGTGGGCAGCGCCGAGCACGCAGAGCGGATTCCCGGTGCGGTCGGCATGATCACCCATGCGGTCTCGCTCGGCGGCATCGACACCCTGATCCAGCATCCCGCCGGGCTGACCCACCGTCCGGTTGCCGCCGATGCCAAGCCGCACGCCGGCCTGCTGCGCGTGTCGGTGGGCCTGGAGGACCCCTCCGACGTGGTGGCCGACCTGGTGCAGGCCATCGAAGCTACGCGCTAGCGCCTCGGACGGCGCCGGTTGGCGCCTCAGCCGTCGGCGTCGGGCGGGCGGGATGCACGACGGCGGTGATCACCGCCGTCGTGCAGGCCAGCCCGATGACGGTCAGGGCCAGGGCCGTCCAGCCGAGCGACTGGAAGACCAGCCCGCCGGCCCAGCCGATGACGCTGGAGCCGAGGTAGTAGGCGAGGTTGTACAGCGACGCCGCCTGGGCCCGGCCGGTTGTGGCGATCGCACCCGTCCAGCCTGCGCCGATGCTGTGCGCCGCGAAGAAGCCGCCGGTGAACAGGAGCAGGCCCGCCATAATGAGCGCCAGCAGCTGGGTTAGCGTCAGGGCCAGGCCCGCCACCATCAGCACCGTGCCGGCGACCAGCACTGTGCGCCGGCCGAACCGGGCTGCCAGCCCGCCGGCCCAGCGGGAGGAAACCGTCCCGGAGAGGTAGGCCAGGAAGATGAGGCTGATGACGGTCGCCGGCAGGCCGAAGGGTTCCCCGGAGAGCCGGAAGCCAAGGTAGTTATAGACCGCCACGAAGCCGCCCATCAGCAGGAACGCCTGGACGTAGAGAGCCAGCAGCCTCGGATTCCGGCCGTGGCCCGCCAGCGTCCGGAGGGCCCCGCGGAAGCCGCCGGCCGCCGCGGCTGTAAAGCCCCGCGCCTGCGGCACCAATACCAGGAACAGGACCGCAGCGACGGCAGCGAGGACCGAGACCGCCAACGCTGCGGCCCGCCATCCCCACAGTTCGCCGGCCACCCCGGCCAGCAGCCGGCCGGCGAGTCCGCCCAGGGTGGTGCCGGCGACGTACGTTCCGGCCGCCAGGGCGGCGTGGGCCCTGTTGACCTCCTCGTTGAGGTAGGCGATGGCGATGGCGGGGATGCCGCCCAGGGCCATGCCTTCGAGCATCCGCAGGCCCAGCAGCATCGGGAAGCTCGTGGCCAGCGGGACCAGCAGGCCCAAAACCGTGGCGGCGGAGATGCCCCACGCCATGGCCCGGACCCTGCCGATCCGGTCGGCCAGGAAGGACCATGGCAGCACCGTCACGGCCAGGCCCACAGTGGCCAGCGAGATGGTCAGCGCCGCCTCGGCCGCGGTGACCTGCAGCTCCGCCGCCATCATGGGCAGCACCGCCTGGGTGGAATAGAGCTGGGCGAAAGTGGCGACGCCGGCGAAGGCCAGGCCCGCGAGAATCTTCCGATAGGCCGCGGACCCTTTGGCGTGCCCCGGCCAGGCGGCGTCCGGCAGGGTTGGGCCTGGCGAAGCGGGGCGGGGGAGCGGCAGAGGTCGTGGCATGTCCCCAGACTAGGTGTCCGGAGAACATGCTTCCAATGCATGATTCACATAGAATTCATAGCAAATACGGAACGACTGGGGGCGCGGACCATGGACGTGGAGCACAAACACCTGATCCAACTGCTTCCGCTGTTGCCGCTGCTGGCCGAGCTCGGGCGCACGCAGCACGTCACGGCGACGGCCGACGTGCTGGGGCTGCCTCAGTCGACGGTCAGCCGGAGCATCGCGCGGGCCAGCAGCATCATCGGGACGGAACTGCTGATCCGTGACGGCCGCGGCGTGCGGCTGACCCCTGCTGCCAAGGCGCTCCTGCCGCACATTGAGGCTGCGCTGGGCGAGTTCCAGGCCGGGCTGGACCTGGTCCGGCACGAATCGGAAGTGGTGCGCGGCCGGATCGCGGTGTCCTTTCAGCACACCTTCGGCGAGGCCATGCTTCCGTTGCTGATCAGTGCGTTCCGCAGCCGGCATCCCCAGCCGGCCTTCGAGCTCAGCCAGGGCGCCCGGGACGGCTGCCTGGCCGAACTCGCCGCCGGGGATGCGGACCTGGCCCTGACGGCCCCGATCGCCGCGCCGAGCCGGCTGATTTCTTCGGCAGCCTT
>CALMVY010000089.1 GCA_937873245.1 uncultured Arthrobacter sp.
GAAGACGCCGGAGAAATACCCTCCCGTCGATTTCATCCAGAACGTGCCGCTCCAGCTCGGGAAGCTCAAGTTCACCTACGGCCTGCGCACCGCGAAGCTTCCCGGCAGGAGCAAGAACAGACCAGTCAGGGTAGTCAGGAAACATCCAAGGGCGAGAAAGACATGAAGGGTGGACAGCACCACGCCGGCCACGATAGATCGGCCCGGATGTATGTGAAGTTCGGTGTCATTCTGCTCATCAGTCTCGGACTGATGTGGGTGTTGTCGATGTCGATGATCCGATCTCTCGATCACTTCTACCTCAACCTCAGCAACTTCTGGATGGCACTACTCATGGTTGGCGCGATGGCGATCGTCATGGTCATCGGCATGTGGTCCATGTTCAAGAACACGAAAGCAAACATCGCCATGCTGGTCGGGTTCGCCGTACTCTTCGGCGGCGCGTTCGCGCTCGGAAGAACGGAAACTTTCGTCGGAAACGAGGAATTTCTGAAATCCATGATTCCGCACCATTCCCGCGCCATCCTGGTCTGCCAGGAATCGAACATCACTGACCCGGAAATCATCGAACTCTGTAAGGAAATCGTGGAAGCACAGCAGAAAGAAATATCTCAAATGCAGGCCATCCTCGATCGATACGCCTCAGACTGAAACACATTTTGCGGATGCCAGGCCCCGGATCCAAGGTTCACACCGGACCCCTGCGCGTCCATCAGCGCCCGACATTTATCTTTCGGCCCCTGAGCGTCCGGGCGGGGTTTCGTTGTAGCCGCCGCCAACTGATGGTGCACTCCTGCATGACGCTCCGCCCATGCGCAAGGGGGCTTCGGATCCAATACGGGAGTATGAGGCGGACGTCAGGCCCGGCTGGGGCGATGGTGACGCTGTAGACCCATCCCGGCCTTCCTGAACTTGACCTTCCATTGACGGGACCAAAGCCCGCAGGTGGGTACCGTTCAAGCCGGCCTAGGGCGTGTCTCCCAAATCGGTTGATCGCTGACTGGAAAGCTTGGGGTGTGTCTCGTTTTCAAGTCTTTACCGATGATCAGTGGGCCCGCGTTGAGCCGTTGCTGCCCAGCTCCGACGGCCAACGCGGGCGTCCGTTCCGGAATCACCGCCAGGTCGTGGAGGGCATCGCGTACCGGTACCGGTGCGGGATTGCCTGGCGGGACCTGCCGGAGCAGTTCGGTCCATGGCAGACGGTGTGGAAACGCCACCGCCGCTTTGCAGCAGACGGGATCTGGGACCGGATCCACGCCGTCCTGCTGTCCGAAGCCGACGCCGCCGGGGAGATCGACTGGACTGTATCGGTGGACTCAACGATCAACCGGGCCCACCAGCACGGGACGAACCTTCCCCGCAACACAGGGGGACGTCCCGAATTACAAGAAACTCTGGGCGGAGCCTGAGGACCATGCTGTCGGACGGTCCCGGGGCGGATTGGGCACCAAGATCCACCACGCGTGCGACGGGAAAGGCCGGCCCTTGGCCTTCCTCCTCGGACCGGGCCAGGGATCAGACTCGCGGATGTTCCCGCACGTCGTTGACGCCATAAGCGTCCCGCGCCCAGGTAAGGGGCGAGCCCGGACGCGCCCCGACGCCGTGATGGGCGATAAGGCCTACTCCTCCAAGGCCAACCGCTCGCTCTTGCGTGCCCGGAAAATCAAGGCGATCATTCCTGAGCCCCGGGATCAGATTGCCAACCGCAAACGCAAAGGCGCCCGCGGCGGCCGGCCGGTGGACTTCGATAGCGAGGCCTACAAA
>CALMVY010000090.1 GCA_937873245.1 uncultured Arthrobacter sp.
ACGATTATTACGAACGCAACGAGAACCAGCAGCACGATTGCGACTGCGATATCCATACATCACCTATTCCCCAGATTGGTCTTGCTATGGTGTGCGGCGGTGTCCCGCCGCGTGCCCGGTGGGCCGGTGCCGGCCGCCGGAATTCTTGCCGGTGCTACTGGATGGCGGTTTCCGGCTGAGGGGCGACGACGGCGGTGGCGCCGTCGATCGCGCTGACGATCGCATGCTGGCCCGGGGCCAGGACGCCGTTTTCCGAACGTGCGCTCCAGACGTCTCCGCCGATTTTGACCAGGCCGCCGTTGGCGCTGACCGGCTCCATCACAAGGGCGGACTCGCCGATCAGGCGTTCGACATTGCTCCGGCGGTCGGCCGGACCCTTGTGGAGGTGTTTGAGGGCGACGGGCCGCACAAAGCCGATCATCAGCAGGGACACCACGCAGAAAGCCACGATCTGCAGGCCAAGGCCGGCGCCGGCCAGGGCTGCGACCAGCCCGGCGAGGGCTCCGCCTCCAAGCATGATGAAGAACAGGTCCAGGGTGATCATTTCCACCACGGCAAACACGAGGAAGACCGTGAGCCACAACGCCCACCAGTTTTCGGGCAGCCATTCGAACATCTTTTCCCCCTTCGCCACGGGGGCTGCAGGCGCAGACCCTCAGTAACTGTGATTCCATCCTAAGCCGAACGGCCAGGCCTGCAGAGGGCAGCTGAAGTCAGCTCGCGAAAGTGGCCAAGTCGTTACCTTCGGGTAAACCTCGGGGTCAGCTCCGTGGCTCGAAAACACTGATTCTGAACCGGGCGGACACTGCGGTCAGCGGCGGGAGCCCCGCCGTGCGGGACGCCAGGTCGCCACGGTCCAGGTGGTGTCCGGCCGGGCCCATGAGGGCCAGCCGGGCGACGTCGTCCGGGGTCAGCGAGAGCGGTACGTCCAGGCTGTCGGCGGAGAGCGCCGCGAAGTGAGCCTCGAGCGAAGCCGCGAGCCGTTCGTCCTTCGTCGGGTCGATGCCGAGCATGCCGGCCGGGCCGGCCACTTCCTCCAGATGGCCGGGCCGGGGGGTCACCACGACGAGCCGGCCGCCGGGACGGAGCACCCGCGCGAACTCTGCCGCGTTCCGCGGCGCGAACACCACCGTGACGACGTCGACGGCGTCGTCGGCGACCGGCAGCGGCTGCCACACATCGCTGACGACGTTGATCGCCTCCGGGTTCAGCCGGGCGGCCCGGCGGAGCGCGAACTTCGAAATGTCCAGGCTGATCGCTTCCACGGGTGTCATGTCCAGTGCCAGCCGGTCCAGCAGTGCCCGAAGGTAGTGCCCGGTCCCGGTTCCGGCGTCCAGCACCGTCCCCGGGCTCCGCGCCGCGTCGCCGCCGAGTGCCGCAGC
>CALMVY010000091.1 GCA_937873245.1 uncultured Arthrobacter sp.
CCCGGCGCAATTACCGCACGGCAGTCCCCGGCCTCATCCCTGACTACCCGCATCTCACGATCGTGCGGCTGCGTTCACAACAGGAAGCCGGGGCATGGCTGGCCGGACCGCTGGCCGGCGAGGCCAGCGGGTACGCACGTGACTGCCGAGGGTCCCTGTAGCCTGTCCGAATGAATGCCGATGAACGCCTCGACAGCGTCAGTTCAACGTACGACGTCGTTGCGGAAAGCTACGCGCGTTTGCTGCCGGATGCCAGCTTCGAAGCCCCGACGGACCAGGGCATGATCGAAGCGTTCGTTACCCATGTGACCGAGGGAATCGCCCGTTCGGTCGTGGATGCCGGCTGCGGGACGGGCCGCATGACCGGGCTGCTTGCGTCCCAGGGAGTGGACGTATCGGGGATTGATGTGTCCGCTGGAATGATTTCCGTGGCCCGCCGGACCTATCCTGAGCTCAGCTTCGGGATCGCCGAACTGGCAGATCTCCCCTACGCAGGCGGGCAGCTGGGCGGCGTTTTCGCCTGGTATTCGATCATCCATACGCCACCCGAGGATCTCAACCGGGTATTTGCCGAATTCTTCCGCGTCCTGGCCCCCGGGGGCCATGCAATGCTCAGCTTCCAGGTCGGCGAGGGCCACCGGCATCTGACCCGCGCCTACGGCCACGACGTGTCGATGGTGTCCTATCTCTTTGCACCGGAGATCATCGCCGGACACCTGGCGGACGCCGGATTCAGCGTGATCGCCCAGATGACACGCCAGGCCCGTGCGCACGAAACGACGCCGCAGGCAGTTCTCCTTGCCCACCGTCCGGCCAAGGGCACCGAGCCCTCCCGGTAAACCGCCGTTTCGATGGTTCCCTGCCGTTCCGGCGCTGCGGAACGTCTAGTGGGCACGGAACCGTCGAAACGGCGCGCGGGACGCCCGGTCAGCAGCCGGTCAGGTGCCGCTTCGGCCGTTCCTGCCGGTAGAGGTACCGGCCCGCTGTCCGGAAACCCGCGCTGGTGTACAGTTCCCGGGCGCCGGTATTGGAGGCCATCACCAGCAGCCAGTAGCTGGCGACGCCCCGGGCGTCACCCTCGCGCAGCAGCGACTCCACGATCCGGGAGGCAAAGCCGCGTCGCCGGACGTCCGGACGTGTAGCCATGCAGTACAGCCCGCCGGACAGCCCGCCCGCGCCGTCGCCCGCGCCGGGCGGAACAGCAAGGCGTCCGACGGCGGCGGACCGGCCGTCGTCGGCGCGCGCGAGGGCGTACAGCGCGGGGCAGCGTTCAAGGATCCCGCGCGCAACCGCGAGGGCAGTGTCGTCGCCGCGTCCGTCCACGCTCCACCACAGCCGCAGCCAGTCCGCTGAAGGCTCGGCCGAAATTTCGATCCCAGGGTCAGCGCCCGGGAAATCCTTGCCGCCGTCGCGGACCAGCACCAGGGTTTCGGACTGCCGGGTAAACCCTTCTTGGTCCAGGACGGTGTTGAGCGGTGCGTAGCGCGGGTCCTCGAAGACCTGGAAGATCAGCGGCAACCGGCGGTTCCGGTACCAGAGGCGTGCTTCCCGGAGCGCGGCGAGCTGTCCGTGGGCATCGCTACCGGGTTCGCGGGGCCAGACGGAGTTGGCCCGCTGGGTCACGCCGGAGGCCGCGCGGAGCACCCAGCCCCCGGAGTCCTCCCGCTCCGCCGCGGGCCACGCCGCATCCATCAGCGCTTCAAGCCCAGGCATCAGTTCCGGTTCCATGGGACCCCCTCGCTCCGGTGCTTCCGGGACAGCAGTTGCTCCGACAGCAAAGGCTCCCCAATGTCCCGGAGAGCCTTTGCTAGTCAACACGAGTTACTTGGCGTCGTCGTCCTTCGGGGCCGCGGCCTTCTTGGCTTCCGGCTTGAAGTCCACGCCGGCTTCCTTGCGCTGCTGCGCCGTGATCGGAGCCGGGGCCTGGGTCAGCGGGTCGAAGCCGCCGCCGGACTTCGGGAACGCGATGACGTCGCGGATGGACTCGACGCCGGCCAGCAGCGCGACCACGCGGTCCCAGCCGAAGGCGATGCCGCCGTGCGGGGGCGCGCCGAACTTGAAGCCCTCCAGCAGGAAGCCGAACTTGGTCTGGGCGTCTTCCTTGTCCAGGCCCATGAGCTCGAAGACCCGTTCCTGCACGTCGCGCTCGTGGATACGGATGGAGCCGCCGCCGATTTCGTTGCCGTTGCAGACAATGTCGTAGGCATAGGACAGGGCCGACTCGGGATCCTGGTCGAAGCTGTCCATGAACTCGGGCTTGGGCGAGGTGAACGCATGGTGCACGGCGGTCCACTTGCCGGCGCCGACGGCGACGTCACCGGACGCCACGGCGGCTGCGGCGGGTTCGAACATGGGTGCGTCCACCACCCAGCAGAAGGCCCAGTCAGCGGGGTTGATCAGGCCGGTGCGGTGGCCGATTTCCACGCGGGCTGCGCCGAGGAGGGCGCGGGACGGGGTCTTCTCGCCGGCGGCGAAGAAGATGCAGTCGCCGGGCTTAGCGCCGACGGCGTCGGCGAGGCCCGCTCGCTCCGTGTCGGTGAGGTTCTTGGCCACGGGACCGGCGAGTTCGCCGTCTTCCTTGTACAGCACGTACGCCAGGCCCTTGGCGCCGCGCTGCTTGGCCCATTCCTGCCAGGCGTCGAGGGCGCGGCGGGCCTGGGAGGCGCCGCCCGGCATCACAACGGCACCGACGTAGGGCGCCTTGAAGACACCGAAGTTCGTGTCCTTGAAGAACTCAGTGAGCTCGGTGAGTTCCTGGCCGAAGCGCAGGTCGGGCTTGTCCGAGCCGTAGCGGGCCATGGCGTCGTGGTAGGTGATGCGCCGGATCGGCGTCGGGATTTCGACGTCGATCAGCTTCCACAGTGCCTTGACGATGTTCTCGCCGAGACGGATGATGTCGTCCTGCTCGACGAAGCTGGCTTCGATGTCGAGCTGGGTGAACTCCGGCTGCCGGTCGGCGCGGAAGTCCTCGTCGCGGTAGCAGCGGGCGATCTGGTAGTACTTCTCGAAACCGCCCACCTGCAGGAGCTGCTTGAACAGCTGCGGGGACTGCGGCAGCGCGTACCAGGAACCCGGCGCCAGGCGTGCCGGGACCACAAAGTCGCGGGCGCCTTCCGGCGTCGAGCGGGTCAGCGTCGGGGTTTCGATCTCGACGTAGCCGTCCTGGTGCAGCAGTTCGCGGGCCACGCGGTTGGCCTCGGAGCGCAGGCGCAGGTTGCGGGCCGGGCCGGGGCGGCGCAGGTCCAGGTAGCGGTGCTTGAGGCGGGCTTCCTCGCCCACCTCGACGTGCTCATCGATCTGGAACGGCAGCGGCTCGGAGGTGTTGAGGATGGTGACCTTCTCGGCCATGACCTCGATCTCGCCCGTGGCCAAGGCGGGGTTCTCGTTGCCCTCGGGGCGTCGGGAAACGGTGCCCACGATCTGCAGCACGAACTCGTTGCGCAGGCCGTGGAAGACCTCTTCTTCACGGACGACCACCTGGGACACGCCCGAGGCGTCGCGCAGGTCAACGAAGGCGACACCACCGTGGTCACGACGCCGGCCGACCCAGCCGGCGAGGGTTACGGTTTGTCCAATGTGCTCGGAGCGAAGGGATCCGAGGTCATGTGTGCGCAGCACAGCACGCCTTTCTGAAGAAGACAGAGGGAAATCAGAACTCATGTTCAATAGGATCGCTACAGGAACGATCCCGTACGAGTTTACCCGTTGGAAAGGCCCCTCCCGCCATGGCAAGCCGCCGTCCGAGCGAGCCGTCCCCCGGCCGGCACCACCAGCAGCAGCTGCAGCGCCGGCTGGGCGTTCTGGATTCGACCGCGATCGGGCTCGGCTCCATGCTCGGCGCCGGCGTCTTTGTGGTCTTCGCGCCGGCGGCTGCGCTGGCCGGTCCCCTGCTGGCCGTCGCGGTGGCCGCGGCCGGGGTGATCGCGTACTGCAACGCGGTGGCCTCCGCCCAGCTGGCGGCCAGATACCCGTCCAGCGGCGGCACCTACGTCTATGGGCGGATCCGGTTGGGCGAGTGGCCGGGATTTATTGCGGGCTGGGGCTTCGTGACGGGCAAGACGGCGTCGTGCGCGGCCATGGCCCTGACGTTCGGCCACTATATGGCGCCGGAATTCGCGACGCCGCTGGCGGTGGCCGCCGTCGTGGTCCTGACCGGAGTGAACCTGCTCGGCATCACGCGGACCGCGCTGCTGACCCGGATCCTGCTGGGCGTGGTGCTCGCGACCCTCGCCTTCGTGGCGGCCGCCGCGATTCTGGGGCCGCATGCCGGATCGGACCCGGGCGGTGCAGCCAGTGCGGCCGCTGGCGGCTGGGGTGTGCTCCCCGCGGCCGGGCTGATGTTCTTTGCCTTCGCCGGCTATGCCCGGATCGCGACGCTGGGCGAAGAGGTCAAGGACCCCGCCCGCACCATCCCGCGGGCCATCCTCGCTGCGCTGGCCGGGGCCTTCGTGATCTACCTCGGGCTGGCGCTGCTGCTGCAGTGGCACCTGCCGGCTGAGCAGCTGGCCACCTCGACGGCGCCCCTCCTGGACGCCGTAACCAGCTCCAGCCTCAGTGCCGGTGCCCCGTTTGTGCAGGCGGGCGCGGCAGCCGCGTGCCTCGGCGCGCTGCTGGCACTCATCACGGGGGTGGGCCGGACGACCATGGCGATGGCGCGGGAACGGGACCTGCCGTCCCCGCTCGCCCGGGTGGGCGGGGCGCACACCGTTCCGTTCCTTGCCGAGCTGACCGTCGCGGCCGCCGTCATCGTGCTGCTGCTGACCACCGACGTGCTGACCGTGGTGGGCTTCTCCAGCTTCGGCGTGCTGGTTTACTACTCGGTGACGAATGCCGCCGCCTTCACCCTGCCCGCGCGCCCCTGGCATGCGCCGCGCTGGCTCAATGTCCTGGGCTTCCTCGGCTGCCTGCTCCTGGCCGTCACCCTGCCGCCGGCCTCGGTGCTGGGCATGGCGGCTGTGCTGGCGGTGGGCGTGGCCGGGCGCTACGTGGTGCTTCGGCGGCGGCTCCGCCTCCCGAAAGCCGCCGCTTAGGCCTTCAGGACCCGGACGTGCAGGTCGTCCGCGGCCGGGGCCCAGGTTGCCGGATCGGCGTCGAGCTGTTCGCCGGTGCGGATGTCCTTGACCTGGTGCTTGCCGTCGTCGTCGGTGAACCAGACGAAGGGGATGCCGCGACGGTCGGCGAACTTGATCTGCTTGCCGAACTTCTCGGCCTTGGCCGCCACCTCGGTGGCGATCCCGCGGCCGCGCAGCTCTGCGGCGACGTCCTGCGCCGCGCCCCAGCTGTCATCGCTGTTGAGCGCGACCAACACGGCGGTCGGCACGGAGCGTGTGGCCTTGGCGAGGTCCTGGCTGAGGATCCGGGAGACCAGCCGGGTCACGCCGATGGAGAGGCCGACGCCGGGGAACTTGCGGTTGCCCTTGCTGGCGAGGGCGTCGTAGCGTCCGCCGGAGCAGATCGAGCCAAGCTGTTCGTGGCCCACCAGGACGGTTTCCACCACGGTGCCGGTGTAGTAGTCCAGGCCGCGGGCGATGCTGAGGTCCGCGACCACCTTGCCGGGCGCCCGCTGGACGGCGGCGGCGATGACCTGTTCCAGTTCGGTCAGGCCCTCGTCCAGCAGTTCGTTGCTGACTCCCAGCGCGCGGACCTGCTCCACGAAGGAGGTGTCCTCGGTGCGGATCGACGCGAGCTTGAGGGCGGACTGGGCCTGCTCATCGGTGGCTCCCAGCTCGGACTTGAGCAGGTCCGCCACCTTGGCCGGGCCGATCTTCTCCAGCTTGTCGATGCTGCGCAGCACGCCGGCGGTATCGGTGAGTCCAATGCCGTTGTAGAAGCCCTCGGCCAGCTTGCGGTTGTTGACCCGGAGCAGGAAGTCCGGGATCGGCAGGGCGCTCAGGGCCTCGGCGATGACCAGCGCAATCTCGACGTCGTACCGGAACGGCAGGTCGCCGTCGCCCACGATGTCGATATCCGCCTGGGTGAACTCCCGGGCCCGGCCTTCCTGCGGACGCTCGCCGCGCCAGACCTTCTGGATCTGGTAGCGGCGGAACGGGAACGCCAGGTAGCCGGCGTTTTCAACGACGTACCGGGCGAACGGCACGGTGAGATCGAAGTGCAGGGCCAGGGCGTGCGGATCGCCCTTGTGTGACTTGGCTTCTTCGCTCTCCTCGTCCTGCAGCCGGCTCAGCCCGTAGACCTCTTTGTCGATCTCGCCCTTGCGCAGCAGCTGCCCCACCGTTTCCACGGCACGGGTCTCTATCGAGGAAAAGCCATGGAGTTCGAAGACCCGGCGCAGCGTGTCCAGCACATGCAGCTCCACCAGCCGCTCCTCGGGAAGCCACTCGGGGAATCCGGACAGGGAGGCGGTGCGTGCCATGGTGGATTTTCTCCTCAGGTAAAACCGGCCGGGGCCTCCTGCGCCGCGTTGCGGCCGAAACGGGCCGTCCGAAACGGGGAACAGATGGGCAGCAGAGCGGCCGGTCATGCATAAACTGTGTGCGGCAGTCAGTTTATGCGTTCCGCGCCCGCAACTTCTAATGCGGCCGGCAGGTCCGGACTGCCGGCAGCATTACCGCTGAACACACGACGGCGCCACGGCGCCGCCCGGTTTCGGCCTTACCAGCAGGAGGACTTTTGGCGGCCAGTTCACGGAGCGCCCGCGAAGCGAAGCGGCGCGTCCAGCAGATGGAGGCAAAGCGCGAGCTGCGCAAAGAGCAGGACAAGCGCCGGAAGCGCGACAACGTCCTCGCCATCGGTGCGGGCACCACCGCGCTCGTGGTTGCCTTGGTGCTCCAGCTGACGGTCTTCGCGTCCAACCCAACGGAAGACGAATACGCCGCCGCCCAGGCCGGGCTGACCACCCCCTCCGCCCCGCCGCCGCCGCCCACGCCCTCTGCGTCACCGACCAGTAACGCCGAGAACATCCCGAAGCCTGAGACGGCGGCCGGCCAGACCTTCACCGGCGAACTCAAGCTCAACAGTGGCACCCTCGGCGTCGAACTCGACGGCACGGCAGCGCCCCAGGCAGCCGCCGTCTTCAAGTCCCTCGCGGACCAGAACTTCTACGCCGGAGTCAACTGCCACCGGCTCACCACGGCCGAGACGTTCGGCGTGCTGCAGTGCGGCTCCAAGGCCGGTGACGGCAGCAGCGATCCGAGCTTCACCTGGGGCCCGCTGGAAAACACGCCGCAGGACAACAGCTACCCCGCCGGAACCATCGCCGTCGCCAGGAGCGGCGGCAACGCCTACGGCAACGGCACGCAGTTCTTCATCGTCTACAAGGACACCGTCATTCCGGCCGACGCCGCCGGCGGTTACACCGTAGTGGGCAAGGTGACCTCAGGCCTCGACGTGGTGTCCAACATCGCGGCCGCGGGACTCAAACCGGGTGATAGCGCCACAGACGGCGCACCTGCGGAACCAGTCACGATAGACTCGTTCTCTCTGAAGTAACCAGCCGTTGCCCTTGTAGCCACGGCCCCGGTATTTCCCTCCAAGCGAAAGACTTCTAGCGGTGACAGACAGTCAGAAATCCGACGAAACAGTGTCAGCAGCAGCTGCCAACGAGACCGAAGCTGAGGCCAACGTGACAGCTCAGGCGACCGACACTCCCGAAAGCACGGTGCCGGAATCGGCAACCGAGCCTGTCGCGGAGGCACCTGCGGGGGACGCCGAGGCCACGCCCGAGGCTCCCGAGGCGACAGAGGCCCCTGCAGAGGACGCTGCGCCCGAGACTCCGGCCGAGGACGCCGCACCTGAGGCTGCGGCCGCCGCCCCGGCCGAAGAAGCAGCTCCCGCAGCCCCTGCCAAGGACGCAGCTCCGTCGGCCCCCGCCCGTCCCGCGCCGTCACCGGCTGCCTTCGCGGCCCGTCCGAAGGCCAAGCCCTCACCGGCTGCCCCCGCCGCCGTGCCGGCAGCGGTGTCCTCCG
>CALMVY010000092.1 GCA_937873245.1 uncultured Arthrobacter sp.
GGGCCACTGGGCATGCTCTCCGGCGGGGCCCAGGACTGCACATAGTGCCTTATGCCCTCTCGTGGCCGCGAAAAATGGGCATGTCCACCGGGGCACGTTTCGGTGCGCGCACTTTTCGGGCTAGCGAGGGGAAGCGGTGCCGAGTGAAAAGTTGGCCGGGGCCGGTTGGCTTGTTTGACTGGGTGAGGGGCCGAACCCGAGCGTATGATCCGCCGGGCTCGCCCTGGGCATTCCCTCAGGACGCACGATTCGCCATAAAGGGCCGCTATACGACCCAGCGAAGCGGCCATATGTGGCGAATGGCCACGCCTACTGCGATCCCAGGAGCTCCCGGGCGGCGCGCTGTGCCTCCAGTTCCTCGGGACTGACGGTGGCTCCGCGAAGGAAGCCGGCATCGCCGATAATCCGCCGCAGCTCGGCCACGGTCCGGGGGGTGCCCACGCCCTGATGCGCCATGGCGTGGCAGTTGGCGCAGAGCGGGACGAGGTCAGAGATGGGATCGAGCTCGTAGCCGCTGCCGAGCTGGGACACCGGCACGAGGTGGTGCACCGGGATGAAGTCGACGCCGATCTGGCCGTACTTCTGCTCGAAGGAAAACCCGCAGGCGGCGCAGCTGGTGCCGTGGTGCGCGATGCAGGCCCGCCGCGCATCGGGATCCTGCTCGAAGCGGTTCACCTCGACCCAGGTGACTGCGTGCTGCGGATAGGTTCCGGGAGCGGGCCGCGTCGGATCCTCGCCGGGCGCGGCTCCTAGATCGCGCCACAGCTCCCGGACCGCCGCTTCATCGGCAGGGTCGTCGCTGAGTGAAATGGCATGATCGCCGTCCCACGGGATGGCGGGAGCGGATTCCTTGAGGACGTCGACGGCGACCTGCTCGCCCGGCGGCAGGAGGGAATCAAAGGCCACCTGCACGAACCACGTTGTCTGGTCGGTCCTGGCCTCGCGGGGATCGAGTAAGGGCGGCCCGGGTTCGGGCTGGGCCGAGAGCACGACGCCGTGTCCGATGAGTCCGCGGCCGCGGTCTCCCTGGAGGAGCAGCCAGGCGTCCGTCCCCGGGGCGATGTTCCGGTGGCGGCCCACGCTCCACCGCTCAAGGTGCAGTCCGGTCGTGGCGACGGTTTCGACGGCGGCCGGGTAGTTCCAGCGGTTCCAGCGGTCGGGGTTCCAGCCCAGGATGATGGCGGTCATCTGGCCATTCTCGCAGGAGCGGACCGCAGTAAAATTGATGGCAGAGGTGTTGGACATGACCGGGTCCTTTGTGGTTCTGCTGATCATCCTGGCGGCGGTTTCCCTGCTCGCCATCGTTGGCACGGTGGTGCTGGTGATCCGCGACGGCCGCGGGCACATTCCGGTGGAGAAGTCTGAGCGCCCGTGGACCGCGGGGAACCTGCCGAGCGTCCCGTACTCCCAAGTCCGCTTCCAGGTTTTCGCCCCCTGAATGAGGGTGCTTGGACGCAAACGGCCGCCAAGCGAGGAGGCTTAGCGGCCGTTTGTGGCGAATGGCGGGGCAGCCCGCAGTCAGCGGGCAGGTTCAGCGGGAAGTCAGCGGGCAACCACCGGATCGGCAGGACGTAGGGGCGCTCGACGATTAGCCACGAATGGCCGCTATCCTGGGGCTCAAAGCGGCCATTCGTGGCGAACGGGTAGAGCGGTTGACGGCATAGCGGCCATTCGTGGCGAATGAGTGGGATTAAGACCGCGCAGGCATCGCGCGGGACACTCCTCGCCCGCGCGGGAAACTCCTCGGCGCACGGACCCTCGCCGGCACCGAAACCCACTCGCCGGCACCGAAACCCACTCGCCCGCGCCACCGAAACCCGCGCCCCCGAAACCCGCGCCCCACGCCCCGCGCCCCCGAAACCCGCGCCCCGCGCCCCCAAACACAAAGAAAGCTGGTGCAGTCGCTGCGTTTCCGCGAGGCGACTGCACCAGCAGGTAGTACGAATTTTCAGATTGCTATGAAACGTTACTCATTCGCGGCTCCCTTGTCCCGGTGTTCGCTTACCGGGTTTTTGCGTCGTCGGACAGGTGCCTCGACAGCAGCCAGCCGGCGAGTACCATTGCTACGCCCAGGATCATGAAGCCCCACGCGCCCATGACATTCAGTGACAGGAAATTGGCCACCGACCCCACACCGACAATGAGCGAGTAGGCGCTCAGGACGATGTACAGCAGGCCAAAGCCCATGAGGAAGTTCCGGGCGCCCATGGGGTTGTTCCGGGACATCACTACGCCGAGGGCGCCGATGAGGGCCTGGATGATGTTTAGCAGCATCGATACCTGGAACAGGCCCAGGAACAGGGCCGTGGAATTCGGTCCAACGATCGCCAATGAGTCGTACTGCGTGGTGATGCCGGGGATGAACCCCAGGATGCCCACGACTATGAGAGCGATACCTACACCCATGCCGACGTTCTGGACATCCGTCCGTCCGAAATGAACGCCATGTGCATGTGGAGATGCGGTAGTCATTTTCTGCCTCCAACCAATGATTGCGGACATTACAATTTTACGGCCGGGTAGGGAAAAAAGCGCCGGAAAGCGCACCTGCCGAACTGAGGGCGCACTCTCTGGAAAGGGGCGGAATGGCCCCAAAATCGGCCGTTTGAGCCTGTCGCGCCGGGCAGGAACCCCGGCACGTGGCACGATGGATCACGATGAAACTGCGCGCTGATCAGACCGGGGAACGTGGACTTCCGATGCCGTTGTGGCTGCAGGGAGCCCTCGAGTCCGCGCAGGCAGCCATCATCTCCGCCCTGGTGGTGGCCGCACCGATTGTCGCCGTGTGGGCCACAGCCGGTTTCCAGAACGGCGCCGCCGACGTCCTTGCCCGCCTCGCCGGCCAGACCTGGCTGCTGATCCACGGCGTTCCGCTATTGCTGGAAACCGTTGGCGTCGGCTCCGCGGCCCTGCCGGAATCCGGTGTCCTGTCGCTCACGCCGCTCGGGCTGACCCTCATCCCGTTTCTGCTTGCCTGGCGCGCGGGCCGGCGGCTCGCCCGGGCGTCCTATACGGACCAGCTCTGGCAGGCGCTGCTTGGCTCGTGGCTGATGTACGCCGGGTTCGGCCTGGCCACGGGATTCGTCTGCCGCACGGACGACGTCGGCGTGGGCCTCTGGTCCGCCGCCCTCATCCCGCTGATCCCGTTCGGCCTCGGCATGGTGATCGGCGCCCGCCGCGAGGCAGGCTCCTGGAGCCGGCTGATCGGCGTCGACGCCGTCGCGTGGCTCTCCCGCACCAGCCAGCATTCGCGCTGGGCTGGGTCCTATCTTGTCTCCGCGATCAAGGCCGGCTTCGTGGCGGTTATGGCCAGCCTGGCGATGTCCTGCGCGCTCCTCGCCGCCACCCTGATCATCCACTGGAACCTCGTGATTGCGGTCTATGAAGCGCTCGACGCCGGTGCCCTGGGAGGTGCCGTGCTCACCATCGCGCAACTCGGTTTCCTGCCCAACCTGGCGGTGTTCGCGCTCGCCTGGACCTCCGGTGCGGGCGTGGCCCTCGGTGTCGGCTCCCAGGCCGGGGCGCTCGGTACCGCCGTCGGGCCGCTGCCGTCGATCCCGGTGTTCGCTGCGCTGCCGGCCGGGTCGCTGGACTTCGGGGTTGCGGCGCTGGTGGTGCCGGTCCTCGCCGGCACCCTGGCCGGCTGGTGGTTCCTGCGGGAGGGCGAAAACCACTTTGACGAATGGCTGTCGATCAAGATCCGTGCGCGCTGGTTCACCGCCACTGTCTCCACGCTGGCGCTCGGCGTGATGGTCGGCGGCGTCGCCGGGCTGTTCGCCGCAGGCCTGGCCTGGCTGGCCCGGGGGTCCGCCGGCATCGGGCGGCTCACGGAGATCGGACCGGACCCGCTGCGGACGTCACTGTTCGTGGCCGCGGAGGTGGGGACCGGCGTCGTGATCGGTTACGCCGTGGGGCCGTGGCTGGAACGCCAGCAGAAGCTGCGCGAAGCGGACCTGGAGACCGCGTCCCTGTAACGCGGCTGCGGTCTGTGGAACCGGGTCTTAGCGGAACTGGTCTTAGCGGAACTGCGGCAGCGATTTTTCCAGCTGCGTCTGGCACATGGAGGCCGCCTGCTGGGTGAGGGCCTGGCGGCTGCACTGCTGGTAGTCCCGGACCTGGTTGAAAAACAGCGCCGAGGACAGGAGCAGCAGCACCTGGACGGCCAGCACCACCAGCCCGGAAATCGTCCCGAACAGCACAAACTTCGATTCCTTGGTCCTGGCGTACCGGACCAGCACCATGATGCCCAGCACGATGGCCGCCACCGTCAGCAGCGCGCTCAGCCAGAGGTAGTTGATGTCCAGCTGGTAGACGAAGAACGATCCCAGCACCGCCACGAGGAAGCTGCGGAACAGAAGGTGGGTCTTCGCCTGCGAGGCCTTGGCCGCGTCACTGAGCGGGTGCGTGCCCTGCGGCTGGCCGCCCTGGCTGCCGGCGGGGTCGTTCGGGGGATTCATGTTTTCCAGCCTACGCGAGCGGCCCCATAAGCTAGGACCATGCGCATCGTGGTCCTCGTCTCCGGCACCGGCTCCAACCTCCAGGCCGTCATCGACGCCGTGAAAGAGGGCAGACTCGACGTCGAGATCGCCGCCGTCGGCGCGGACCGGCCTGGAACCTACGGGGTGGAGCGCTCCGCCGCCGCCGGAATCCCGACCTTCGTGGTGGACTTCAAGACCTACCCGGACCGGGCCGCGTGGAACACGGCACTCACCGAAGCCGTGGCCGCGTACTCGCCCGACGTCGTCGTGTCGTCCGGGTTCATGCGGATCGTCAGCGCGGACTTCATCGACGCGTTCGGCGGCAAATACCTCAACACGCATCCGGCCCTGCTGCCCGCCTTCCCCGGCGCGCACGGGGTCCGCGACGCGCTGGCGTACGGCGTGAAGGTCACCGGCTGCACGGTGCACTGGGCCGACGCCGGGGTGGACACGGGCCCGATCATCGCGCAGGAGGCCGTGGCGGTGGGGGACGGCGAGACCGAGGAATCCCTGCACGAACGGATCAAGGTGGTGGAGCGCAGGCTCCTGGTCTCCACCCTGGCGTCCCTCGCCGCCGCGAAGACGGCCTGACCACCCGGTTGCGCTATCACTTTTGGTGCCTCTGGGAGGCTCATAAGCACCAAAAGTGATAGCGCAACCGGGGGGAGCGTCGGGCTTAGGCGAGGTGGCGCTGCTTGGTCTCCGGGGCGAAGAACGCCATCCACAGCACACTCAGCAGCACCAGCACACCGGCGATCGCGAACGACGTGGCCAGTCCCAGCTCGGGCCAGAGGAACGCCGCGAAGACCAACGGGCCGAATCCGGCACCGATCCGGGAAAACGTCGAGGCCCAGCCGAAGCCCGAGCCGCGCAGCTCCGTCGGATACAGCTCGGAGACATACGCGTAGAGCACCGGGATGGCCACCTGCACCACAAAGCCGAACACCAGCAGCCAGAACACGGCCGCCGTCGGGATGTCCACCACGATCGCGACGATCACCAGGGTCAGCGCGGACAGCGGGCCGGTGATCGCCAGGATCCACTTCCGGCCCACGCGCTCCACCAGCAGCGCGGCCACCAACACGCCGAGGAGCCCGACGGCGGCCATGGAGGCGGTGGTGAGGAAGGCCTTGTACTCCTCGAAGCCGGCGCCGATCAGGATCCGCGGCATCCACGTCAGCGACAGGTAGTAGACCAGCAGGATGGAAAAGAACAGCGACCAGGCCGCCGTCGTGATCTTCCAGTCGTACTGCCAGAGCAGGCGCAGCTGGGTCCAGGCGCTGCCGGCGGAGAGCCGCGGTGCGTCCTGCGCCTCGGGCAGGCTGTAGACGCGGGGCTCGGCCCCGGTGGCCGCGACGAGGTCGTCGATCACCTTGGCGGCCTCGTCCCGGCGGCCCTTGCGGATCAGGAACAGCGGGGATTCGGGGACGCTGCGGCGGACCCAGAACACCAGCAGCGCGGGCAGCACCATCACCAGCATGGTCAGCCGCCAGTCCCCGTACAGGGCCACGAGCCCGGCGGACACGAAACCGCAGAGTGCTGCGCCGATCGGCCACCAGCCGTCCATCGCGGTGAGGACCTTGCCGCGCTGCTTGCGGGGCGTGAACTCGCCCACCAGCGCGTAGTCCACCGGGATGCAGCCGCCCAGGCCGAAGCCGGCCATAAAACGGAACGCCACGAACCAGAGGAAGTCGGGGGAGAACGCGCCCAGCACGGTGAAGAGCGAGAAGATCAGCAAGGTGGCGGTGAAGGCCTTTTTGCGCCCGATCGTGTCCGCGATGGTGCCCCAGACGAAGGCGCCCAGGGCCATGCCGATCAGGTTCGAGGCGCCGATCCAGGCGGCCTCGCCCGGGCTGAGGGACCAGTGCTTGGACAGCAGCGGGATCAGGATGCCGTTGAGGGTGACGTCCCAGGCGTCGAACATAAAGCCCAGGCCGCCGATCAGGAAGATCCGGCCCTGCACCTTCCAGCGCCAGGGCAGTTCCTGGACCACCTGTTCGCCGCTGGGCACAGTGGTGTACGTATTCATCTCAGCCTCCTGGGAAAACTCTACGTGCCCGGGCCGGGCGTGCGGTGCGCTTCATACTCCGGCGCGCGGGGAAGCCCGGCGCGCCGACGCGATAAACTGGCCGCATCCCCACCACCCGCGGCCCCGCCGCGATATAAGACGGAGACTTTTGTGAGCTTCACGCAGCTTGACCGTGTATCCATCGACCGTGTTCCCATCCGCCGGGCCCTGATTTCGGTCTACGACAAGACCGGTCTGGAGGAGCTCGCGAGGGGCCTGCACGACGCCGGCGTCAAGATCGTCTCCACCGGCTCCACCGCCAAGAAAATCGCCGCCGCCGGCATCCCGGTGCAGGAAGTCGAGGAGGTCACCGGCTCCCCGGAAATGCTGGACGGCCGCGTCAAGACCCTCCACCCGCGCGTCCACGGCGGCATCCTCGCCGACCGCCGCGTCCCCGCCCACATGGACACGCTCGCGTCGATGGACATCGAGCCGTTCGACCTCGTCGTCGTGAACCTCTACCCGTTCGTGGAGACGGTGAAGTCCGGCGCCGCGCAGGACGACGTCGTCGAGCAGATCGACATCGGAGGCCCCGCGATGGTGCGCTCCGCTGCAAAAAACCACGCCGCCGTCGCGATCGTGGTGGACCCGTCGTCGTACGGTTCCGTGGTGGAGGCCGCCGCTTCCGGCGGCTTTGACCTGAAGACCCGACGCCGGCTCGCCGCCAAGGCCTTCGCGCACACCGCGACCTACGACACCGCCGTGGCCAGCTGGACCGCGAGCCAGTTCCTCGACGAGGACGGCGACGGCGTGATCGACTGGCCCGCCTATGCCGGGCTGGCCCTGGAGCGCTCCGAGGTGCTCCGCTACGGCGAAAACCCGCACCAGCAGGCCGCCCTCTACGTGGACAAGGCCGCCCCGGCCGGCATCGCGCAGGCGGACCAGCTGCACGGCAAGGCCATGAGCTACAACAACTTCGTCGACGCCGACGCCGCCCTGCGCGCCGCGTTCGACTTCGCCGAGCCGGCCGTCGCGATCATCAAGCACGCCAACCCCTGCGGCGTGGCCGTGGGTTCCGCCTCCGCCGCGGATCCCATCGCCGACGCGCACGCCAAGGCGCACGCCTGCGACCCCGTCTCCGCGTTCGGCGGCGTGATCGCGGCCAACCGCACGGTCACCGCCGGCATGGCCCGGACCGTCGCGGGCATCTTCACCGAGGTCGTCATCGCGCCGGGCTTCGAGGACGAGGCCGTGGAAATCCTGTCCAAGAAGAAGAACATCCGCCTCCTGGCCCTGCCCGAGGGTTACGGCCGCTACCCCTCCGAAATCCGCCAGGTCTCCGGCGGCGTGCTGGTGCAGATGTCGGACCGGGTGGACGCCGACGGCGACAACCCCGCCAGCTGGACCCTCGCCGCGGGTGTTGCCGCCGACGCCGGCACCC
>CALMVY010000093.1 GCA_937873245.1 uncultured Arthrobacter sp.
CGTGAAGGACGAGCACGAGGAGCTCCTCGACCTCGGCGGCCTGTACGTCCTGGGCACTGAACGGCACGCATCCCGCCGGATCGACAACCAGCTCCGCGGCCGCTCCGGCCGCCAGGGTGACCCCGGGGAGTCGCGCTTCTACTTGTCGTTGACCGACGACCTGATGCGCCTGTTCAACTCCGGCGCGGCAGAACGGCTGATGAACAGCTCGGTGCCGGACGACGTCGCGCTCGAATCCAAGCTAGTCTCGCGTGCCATCGCCTCGGCCCAGGGCCAGGTGGAGGGCCGCAACGCCGAACAGCGCAAGAACGTCCTCAAGTACGACGACGTCCTGAACCGCCAGCGCGAGGCCATCTACGGCGACCGCCGGCGCATCCTCGAAGGCGACGACCTGCACGAAAAGGTCCAGTACTTCCTGGAAGACACGATCACCGCGTTCATCGACGAGGCCACCGCCGAGGGCACCGGGGACGACTGGGACTTCAACCTGCTGTGGTCCAACCTCAAGACCCTCTACCCGGTCAGTGTCACGCCGCGCGACCTCATCGACGAAGCCGGCGGCAAGTCCCGGATCACCGTGGACTTCCTTAAGGAAGAGATCCTCTCCGACGCGCGACTGGTCTACCAGGCCCGCGAAGAAGCCATCGGCCACGAGAGCATGCGCGAGCTCGAGCGCCGCGTCGTCCTGTCAGTGATCGGCCGCAAATGGCAGGAACACCTCTACGAGATGGACTACCTGAAGGAAGGCATCGGCCTGCGCGCGATGGCACAGCGCGATCCTCTGGTGGAGTACCAGCGGGAGGGCTTCATCATGTTCCAGGCCATGATGGAGGCCATCCGGGAGGAAAGCGTCGGCTTCCTGTTCAATCTTGAGGTTGAGGTGACCCCCGCCGAGGACGTGGTCGTGGCGGACGCCGCAGGCCAGCACACCGAACATCACGAGCCGCAGATCCGGGCTGCAGGCCTGGAAGCGCCCGAAAAGCCGGCCCAGCTGCAGTACACGGCCCCCGGCGAGGACGGTTCGGCCCAGACGCGGGTCGAGGCCAAGGCTTCCGGACGCTCCGGTAACCCGGCCAAGGCCGCGCAGGAAGCCCCGCGCCGCGCGAACAAGAAGAAGCGCCGCTAGGATCCGACACAGGCTGTTCCGTAGCGGCCAGGGCTGACGGCGCCGTAATGAGTGCGGCAAAAGGAGAGAGGGCCGGAACATGTTCCGGTCCTCTCTCCTTGCCGTTCTCTCCTCCTTCCCTCGCTGAATTCAGTCAGCCCCAGCGTCCGCGCGGTAACAGTGCGTGGTGGCTGTCAGCCGATTTCCAGCACGGTGACCCGCCAGGCCAGCCGGCCGCGCTCCAGCCTCAAGGCGACCGCCCGGACCCTCAACTCCTCGACCACGACGGCACTGGCCTCGTAGACATCCGCTGACACCCGGCAGGCCCGGACCGAGCGGACGGAGGGGTTGCGGTGCAGCCGTCCCGCGGTTGGCGACGCCCCGCACGGCACCCTGCGGGTCAGCGCCGCGCGGTGCTGCAGGGCAGCGAGGCAGCGCTCGTCGAGCCTCCGGGCGAGTTGCTGCGGCGGCCGGATGCCGGCCAGCACCTCGATGGCGGCCTGAACCGTGCTGCGGGAAATCGCACAGATCTCCCGGGTTTCATCGGTGACCTGCAGCAGCGGCGCCTCGGATCCGGAGGGGGCGTCCGGGCAGCCGGCCGGTGCTGCGCCGCCTGGGACCAGGCGGAGAGGTGAAGCCGTGTGTGGGTCCGTGGGTACTGCGGTGGCGCGGGGGCTGGTCATGCGGCTCATGGTGCTTCCTTTGCTCGTGGGGTGGGCTGACGGGGGTGCTGTGGTTCGTGACGACGCCGGTGGTTTGCGATGGGTAACGCCGGATGCCGCGGGTTCGGCTGCGGCCTCCGAGGCAGGGGGGCTTCAGGGGCTGGGGTCCGGTCCGGGGTGTCAGGGGCCGGGCGGAATCCTGAGTATCTGGCCCGGCCGCAGGAGGTGGGGATTGGCGCCGATGACGTCCCTGTTGGCCTGGTAAAGCCTGGGCCAGTCCAGGGCGATGTCGACGTCGGAGGCGAAGGGCCCCAGCCTGGCCGCGGACAAGGTCCACAGCGAATCCCCGGGGCGGACGGTCACGTCTGTTGCCTGGCCCGCGGGTTGCTGTAGGCGCAGCGGGCGGCCCGCCAGCGGGCCGGGTTCGATGACCGGGCTGAGCGGCCGCCATTGCGGATGGGCGACAGCCGACGTGCCGGGTGGGGCAGCGGGCGGGTCACCGGTCGGCCCGCCCGGCAGGGCCGGGACCGGCGTCGGGGTCCATGGGGCCGACGCCGGGGCCGGCCCGGAGGCCGTCGCGCCCGGCGGCGACTGCAAGGTGGATGCCGCGGCGAGCGGGGCGGTGAGCAACTGGAGTCCGACGGCGGCCAGGGCGAGGCGGCGCATGAACGCAGGGGCGAACTTTCCCGCAGCCGATGCGGCGCGGACCTTCCCGGACCGTTCCAGAAGTGCCGCCGCGACCGCAATGGCAAGGGACATGGCCCACCAGACGGTCACGATGAGTCCGGCCGTGTTCGCCACGATGCCGAGCTGGTCTTCGAACCCGGGGGACTCGTTGCGTGCCGAGGAAGACCGCCACCGCTGGACAACGCGACCCCCTGTTCCGGCGAGGAACAGACCCAGCAAGAGGATGGCGGCCGCCATGGCCGCGTCTGCGGGAAGAACACGACGGCGATGGGATTTGGGGGCTTCTGCTGCTCTCATGCTCTGTCCGCCTCACAGTAGAGTGAATCAATAGGAAGCTGTTTGATGCAGTTTGATGCAATTGAACCTAGTTTGATCCTGAAATGCCCGTTTTGTCTATAGTTGATTCGAGAGGGGGCAGTTGACCCGCACGGAGGGCTCGCCTACGCTGACGCCATGCGCTGGGATGCCCTCTTTGACGATCTGGAGACCCAGATGGCGGCGGGGGAGCGCCTGGACCTCGATGCGGAAATCACGGAGCGGACGCGGACGGAGGAAGCCGCGGTGGAGCTCGCCGACCGGCTGCGCGGCTCGCTGGGACGGCTGATTGTGGTCGAACTCGCGTCCGGATCGACGTTCGAAGGGACCTTGAGCCACGCGGGAAGCCAGGCGCTGGTGCTGGATGAACCACGGCACCAAGTGATGGTTCCCTACGCCTCGGCGGTCCGGTACGTCGGGCTTTCCCGGCTGGCCGTCGCCGAGCCTTCCAGGGTCAGGCGGGGACTGGGCCTGGCCAGCGCCCTGCGCGGACTTGCCCGGGACCGAGCTGGCCTGGCAGTGCTGATATCGGGAGGTTTAGCGGGGGAAACGACGCTCTTCGGCGTGATTGACAGGGTCGGGCGCGACTACCTTGACCTGGCGGTCACCGGGGACGGCGAGGAGCGCCGGGCGGCCAACGTCCGGCAGTTGGCGACCATTCCCTTCGCAGCGCTGGCTGGAATCAGGTCGACCCGGACTCCCGGGTACCCGGCGACTGGCCGGTAGGCGGGTGTAAAGTCCTGCGCGGGTGCCGGACGCGGCGCGTCCGGCTCAGCGGGACTTGGACTTGGCCTCTTCGATCATCCGGCTGGCTTCCGCGTACCGCTCTTCGATGTACTGCTCGAGCATCTTCTCCTCGACGCGCCATTGGCCCCGTCCGCCCACCTGAATGGCCTTGAGTTCGCCGCTGCGTACCAGCGCGTAGGCGGCTGGGGCGTTGATCTGGAGCTGCTCTGCGACGTCGGCGAGGGTCAGGAATCGTGGCATAACTCCAGTTTGCCACCGATGACTCCATCTGAGGCCATTATCCACAGTTTGCACTTCTTTGTTCCCGAGGCTTCCCGTCGGGGCACGAAGGCGTAACAATGATCATGCCCGGCCAGTTTCGGGCGGCGACTACAGGGGGAGCGGGCGCATGAGTGCGAGCACGGTGGCTGGCGGGGCGAGGCTGAAGAAGCCGTCATGGAAAGATCCCAAGCTCATCGTCGGCATCCTGCTCGTCCTGGCCTCCGTCGCCGGGGTCATTTCCCTCGTCGGGGCCGCGGATCAAACCGCCGAAGCGTATACCGCGCGGGAAGCGATCGCCGTGGGCGAAGAACTGACCGTGGATAAACTGAACCGCGTCAGGGTCCGCCTGGGAGACCTCGAGCAGCACTATCTGACGCCGGCGACCGGCGTGGCGGACGGACTCGTGGCAGCCCAGAGGATCGGCAAGGACCAGCTGGTGCCGCGCGAGAGCTTCGGGCAGCTGGACGGGCTGGACCGGAAGCCGGTTGCAGTGACCATCGACGAGGCCCTGCCGGCCCAGGCAGTCGCGGGCTCCCGGGTGGACGTCTGGGTGGCACTGCCCGATACCCGGAACGGGTTCAGCCAGCCCACCCTGCTGCTCCCGGGCGCGGAAATCGCCCAGATTACTCCCGGAAGCACCGCCCTGGGATCCGCCCGGTCCACCGTCGTCATGGTGCTTGTCGCGGACGGGCAGATGCCGGAACTGCTGGGCGCGCAGGCCAACAAGGCAAAGATCTCCGTTGTCTGGAACCCCGGTGGTGCGGGCCGATGAGCATCCCCGTCGTCACGGTCGGAGACTCGCGCGAAGACCTCGTGGGCCGGCTGGAGCGGCTCCACGGGCCGGTATCCGTCGTGCGGCGGTGCAACGAACTGGCGGAACTGCTGGCGGCCTGCCAGGGCGGCCTGGCCCGTGCAGCCGTCGTTGCGGACGGCAGCGAAGAATTGACGGCATCACTGGTCGACCGGCTGTCCGCCGTCGGTGTCGCCGTCTTGGCATTAACCGACAATGCTGAAGAAAAAGTCCGGCTCCGGGGGATCGGCGTGGCGGCCGAAGCGACCGGAGTCGACGCCGCCGCCCTCGCCGACCGCATCGCAGGGGCCGTCGCGCTGCTGGCCGGGGCTGTTCCGCTCCGGCAGGGTGACGCCTTCAGCCAGGCCGGAGCCGGCCCCGCGCTGGGACCGTCCGGTGGCACAGCGGGGGAACGGCCGGACCGATCCGCGGAGGGGCAGATCATTGCGGTGTGGGGGCCGGCCGGTTCTCCGGGCCGGACCATGCTCGCGGCCAATATGGCGGCAGAGCTCGCAGCCGAGAACAAGTCGGTGCTCCTGGTGGACGCCGACAGCTATGGTGCCAGCGTCGCCGCCATGCTTGGACTGCTGGACGAGGCGGCCGGGCTCGCGCAGGCGTGCCGCCTGGCGGACCAGGGCCTCCTCGACGCCGAGGCCCTGCTCAGGATTGCGGTGCCGGTGGTCACGAGAACAGGGACCTTCCGCGTGCTGACCGGAATCACCCGGGCGGACCGCTGGACTGAACTCCGCGCCGCTGCACTAACGCTGGTGCTGGCAAGGGCCCGGCAAATGGTCGATGTGACCGTCATTGACACCGGCTTTTGCCTTGAATCCGACGAGGAGCTGAGCTTCGACACCATGGCGCCGCGCCGGAACGCCGCGACGCTAAGGAGCCTTGAACTGGCTGACACGGTGTTCGCCGTCGGGGCGGCGGACTCGATCGGCGTCCCGAGGCTGGTCCGTGGCCTCGCCGAACTTGAATCGGCTGTCCCGCAGGCGTCCCCGCGTGTCGTGCTGAACAAGGTGCGGCCGTCCGCGGTGGGTCGTTCCCCGGAGCGGCAACTGCGCGACGCATGGGAACGGTACGGCCCCGCCGTGCCGCTCTCTGCGTTCCTGCCGGCCGATCCGGTCTCGAGCGACGCGGCGCTGCTTTCGGGATCCCTCCTGCTGGAGGTGGCGCCCGACTCGCCACTGCGGATGGGTATCGCCGCACTGGTTTGTGCACCCGTCCAGCGAAATCGCCGATCCTCTGTATTTTCTTCCACAGCGAAGCGTCGGCTAAAGGGCTAGGCTCGCCATGAGGGCCGCAACGAAGCGGCAATGAACTTTTTGATGGAGGCGTTTGTCGATGTCGTCTGGGTCCAGCGTGGAGGATCAGCCCGTTTTGATCGGTGCCGGAGAAGGCTACCTGAAGGACTACTACGAGCACCTTGCCGAGGAGGACGCCCGCGCGTATCCCGGGGAACTGCTGGCAGCACGGGCCGAGACGCACCGCCGCACGGCGGAGCACCGGTTCCCCGGCGTCGCCAACATCACCATCGCCGACGAGGCGGACCGCAGCGTCGTCTACATCGTCACCGACGACATGCCCTTCCTCGTTGACTCGGTGAACGCCGAACTCGTGCGGCAGAATGCCCCCATCCGTCTGGTGATGCATCCGCTGTTCGTCGTGACCCGCAACCGTGAGAGCGGTGAACTCGTCAAGGTCGCGCGGGTCCCCTCGCACCTGGGCATCTCCAGCGGCGACACGGCAGCGATGCCCAACCTGTCGCACCTGATCGCCCAGGGGGACAACGCCTCGCACATGGAATCCTGGATCGCCGTCGAAATCGACCGCGTGGACGATGCGAAGCGCGCGGCGCTGTTGGAGGGAATCGGGCGGGTACTCGACGGGGTGCGCGCCGCCGTCGAGGACTGGCCGAAGATGCGGCACCAGGCGCTCCAGATCGCCGAGGACCTCGACAAGGTGGCCAACCCCGCGCAGATCGCCGAACTCCGCCAGGCCCAGGAACTGCTTCGATGGCTGGACGAGGGGAACTTCACGTTCCTCGGCTACCGCGAGTACGACCTTAAGAACGAATCCGGTGAGGACGTGCTGGAACCCCGGGAGGAGAGCGGCCTCGGTCTGCTGCGCGGAGGAACCGACACCCCGCACCAGATCCAGCACCTCACGGAGACCGGTCGGAAGAAAGCCCGCGAAAAGCGCGCACTTGTCATCACCAAGGCCAACTCCCGCTCCACCGTCCACCGCTCCGCGTACCTCGACTACATCGGTGTCAAGAGCTTCGACGCGGCCGGCAACGTCAACGGCGAACGCCGCTTCATCGGACTGTTCGCCACCACCGCCTACGCCGGATCCGTGCGTGACATCCCGGTGGTGCGCGAAAAGGTCGCCGCGGTATTGAGCGACGCCGGCTTCCCGCCGGACTCCCACTCCGGCAAGGACCTGCTGGGCATCCTCGAAACCTATCCCCGCGACGAGCTCTTCCAGATTGAAATCCCCGATCTCGCCGCCATTGCCACGGGCATCCAGCGGCTGCAGGAGCGGCGCCGGACCCGGCTGTTCCTCCGGCCGGACATCTACGGGCGCTTCATGTCCGCCCTCGTCTACCTCCCGCGTGACCGGTACACCACGAACGTGCGCCTGCGCATCGAGGAGGAACTGCGCGAGACCTTCGATGCCGTTTCCATCGACTACGAGGCGCGGATGACGGAATCCGCGCTGGCCCGGCTCTTCTTCCGGATCAGGCTTCCGAAGAACGCCGACGTCAGCAACATCAACACCGACGATCTCGAAAAGCGGCTGGTCCGGGCGGCCCGGTCGTGGAGCGAGGGCATCGCAGAGGTCCTCCACGCCCGGGCCGACGGCGGCGGCACCGAGGACGACGGCGCCAAAGAACGTGCCGCCGTGTGGGCCGAGGCCTTCCCCGCGAGCTACCGCGTCGACTACGAGGTGGAGGATGCCCTGGAGGACATCGCCCGCTTTGAGAAGTATGGTGCCGGCGCCGGCGCCGCCGGGGAACCCGGCAAAGAACACCCCGGTGTCCATGTCTACCTCCCCGAAGGCGCCGGGGCGACGCTGGAAGAGGACGCACGGGTCAAGCTCTACATGCTCGAGCCCAAGAGCCTGAGCCAGATCCTGCCGTACTTCCACAACCTGGGCCTGGAAGTACTGGACGAACGCCCGTTCGAGATCGAAACGGCGGACCACCGGGACTTCTTCCTCTACGACCTCGGCCTGAAGTACCCCGCCGGGGTGGATCCACTCAAGACCGGGCAGCTGCTCGCGGACTCCTTCGGCGCCGCGGTTTCCGGTGACGTGGAATCGGACAGCTTCGACCGGCTGGTGCTGCGCGAGGGGATGCACTGGCGCCAGGTCGTCGTGCTGCGCGCCTACGCCAAGTACATGCGGCAGATGGGCAACACGAACTCGTACGGGTTCCTGGCCGACACGCTGCTGGCCAATCCCGATGTCAACCGCGGGCTCAGTGCCCTGTTCGAGGCCCGCTTCGATCCGTCGCTTGATGAGGACGAGCGCCGGCTCCGGCAGAAGGAGGTCCTCGCCGGACTGGACGCGGCGATCGAACAGGTCGCAACCCTCGACGCCGACCGCGTGCTGCGCACCTTCAAGAACCTGATCCTGGCGACGCTGCGGACCAACTACTACCAGAACAAGCCGCACCTCAGTTTCAAGCTGAACCCGGCCGCCATTGAAGGCCTCCCGTTCCCCACTCCGATGTTCGAGATCTGGGTCTATTCCCCCCGGGTCGAGGGTGTGCACCTGCGGTTCGGCAAGGTGGCCCGCGGCGGCCTGCGCTGGTCTGACCGCCGCGAGGATTTCCGCACGGAAATCCTTGGCTTGGTCAAGGCCCAGACGGTCAAAAACGCCGTGATCGTGCCCACCGGCGCCAAGGGCGGGTTCTACGCCAAGCAGCTCCCGGATCCGGCCGCCGACCGCAGTGCGTGGATGGCGGAGGGCGTCGAAAGCTACAAGACGTTTATCCGCGGCCTCCTGGATGTCACCGACAACCTCGTGACGTCGCCGGACGGCGAGCGGCTGGTGCCGCCTGCCGACGTCGTACGGCACGACGACGACGATTCCTACCTCGTGGTCGCGGCCGACAAGGGCACGGCGTCATTCTCCGACATCGCCAACGGACTGGCCGCGGAATACGGTTTCTGGCTGGGAGATGCCTTCGCTTCCGGCGGCTCGGTCGGCTACGACCACAAGGCCATGGGCATCACCGCCCGCGGTGCCTGGGAGTCGGTCAAACGCCATTTCAGCGAGCTGGACCTGGACACGCAGTCCGAGCCGTTCACGGTGGTCGGTGTCGGCGACATGTCAGGAGACGTGTTCGGCAACGGCATGCTGCTCTCGAAGCACATCCGTCTGCTCGCAGCCTTTGACCACCGGCACATCTTCCTCGACCCCACCCCGGACGAGGCCGTCTCCTTCGCCGAGCGCCAGCGTCTCTTCGAGCTGCCCCGCTCCTCCTGGGACGACTACGACAAGGAACTGATCAGCGAAGGCGGCGGCGTGTTTGCCCGCCAGGTGAAGTCCATCCCGATTTCGGCCCAGGTCCGGTCCGCGCTCGGGCTGCCCGACGGGACCACACAGCTCAGCCCGCCCGAACTGTTGCGCGCGATCCTGCTTGCCCCCGCCGACCTGCTGTACAACGGCGGAATCGGCACGTACGTCAAGGCCAGCACGGAAACGAATGCCGAGGTCGGCGACAAAGCCAACGACTCCATCCGCGTCGACGGCCGCGAGCTGCGCGTGAAGGTGGTCGGTGAAGGCGGCAACCTCGGCATGACACAGCGGGGCCGCATTGAGGCCGCCCTCCAGGGCGTCATCCTGAACACCGACGCAATCGACAACTCCGCCGGCGTCGACTGCTCCGACCACGAGGTCAACATCAAGATCTTCGTGGACCGGATGGTCGCCGCCGGGAAGCTGGATCCCGCGGAGCGTTCGGAGTTCCTGGCCTCGATGACCGACGAAGTCGGCCGCCTGGTGCTCGAAGACAACATTGACCAGAACATCCTGCTGCTCAATGACCGGATGAGGGTTTCCGAGTGGAGCCCCAGCTACGAGCGGCTGATGGACTGGCTGGAGAAGCACGCCGGGCTGAAGCGTGACCTGGAAGCCCTGCCGACCACGGAGACGCTGCGTGAGCGGCTGGAACAGGGCCAGGGCCTGACCTCGCCGGAATTGTCCGTGCTCGCCGCCTACGCCAAGATCGAACTCGCGTCGGCGCTGCGGGACAGTGACCTGGCCGAGGATCCGTGGTTCCGCGATACCCTGCGGGCCTACTTCCCGCAGCAGCTGAGGGACAGGTTCGACGCCGACCTCGACACCCACCCGCTGCGGCGGGAGATCATCGCCACCGTCGTGGCGAACGACATGATCAACATGGGAGGCATCACTTTCGCGTTCCGCGCCATGGAGGAGACTTCGGCCACCGAGGCTGCCGTCGCCAAGGCGTTCGTGGCGCTCCGTGAAGTCTATGAACTGGACATCATGGTCGGGGAACTCAACGAGCTGCCCGCGTCCTTCCCGACGGAGCACTGGAGCACCGTCCACCTGGACATCCGCCGGCTCCTGGACCGGGCTGTGCGGTGGGTCCTGAGCCAGGGCAACGCGGCCCGGCCCATTGCCGAGATTGTGGGCGAGTTCAAGCCGTTGATGGATCCGATGCGGGCACGCCTGCTGGATTATCTGCGCGGCGACGACCGTGCCCGGGTGACCGAATGGCTCGAAAAGGCGCGCGGCTGGGAACTGCCCGAGGACCTGGCGCACCGCTGGGCGGAACTGTTCGAGAGCTTCGTGCTGCTGGACATCGCCAAGATTGTGCATGTCAGCCCGGAACCCGTCGAGAACATCGCCCACGTCTACTACACGGTGTTCAACCGCTTCCACGCCGACTCCCTGCTCGAACGCATCACCAAACTGCCCAGGAAGGACCGCTGGCAGGCCCTGGCCCGCGCGGCCCTCCGTGACGATCTCTACTCGACCGTTTCGGACATGACGACGGCGGTGCTGGAGGCGACCGACCCGGGAATGCCGGCGGAGGAGCGGCTGGCGGCCTGGGAAAGCCAGAACGTTGAGCAGCTGGACCGGGCGAAGAGCATGTTTGACGAGGTCAACGCCCTCGAAGCCGATGACATGGCCTCGCTGTCGGTAGCATTGAGGCTCTTGAGGTCAATCGTCCGACGCTAGGCAACTGCCGGCGTCGCAACTGGAGGTGCAGTGGCAATCTTTACGGACCCTATCAGGGAGCATGCTGATTTCGGGCCGGGGGATGCCGAGTGGCTGCACCTCCTCGTCGGCGACTGGCAGATGGTCGCGGACCTGGCGTTCGCGGACCTGGCGCTGTGGTTTCCGCACCCCGAGTTCGGCTACGTGGCACTGGCCCACGTCCGCCCCTCCACCACGCACACGGTGTTCCATGCCGACTTCGTGGGGGAGGGGATCCGGTCGGACCTGTTGCCGCTGGTCGAAAAGGCATGGGAGAGCCGCACGATCGAGCGCTCCAACGAGACCAACTGGAGCAGCGACATGGCCCTCCGGGTCGAGGCCGTACCGATGGTCCGCAACGGCCGGACGCTGGCGATCGTGACGACCCACATGGACCTTTCCAGCTCCCGGATGCCGTCCCGGCTTGAGCTGACCTACCGGCAGTGCGCCTACGATCTGCTGCGGATGGGCACGCTCGGACTGTGGCCGGACTTCGCTTCGCCTACCGGTTCCCGGCGCGGAGCGCCCCGCGTCGGTGACGGCCTCATCAGGCTCGACGCCGAGGGCATCGTTCAGTACGCGAGCCCCAACGGGGTCTCCGCGTTCCGCCGGCTCGGCGACGGCGAGTCGCTCGAGGGCAGGAGCCTGGCCGAGGTCACGGCCGGGTTCCTGAAGGACCGCCGCATGGTGGATGAGACGCTCCCGCTCGTTGTTACGGGACGCATGCCATGGCGCAGCGAAATCGAGAGCCGCGGCGTCAGCTTGTCGCTGCGGGCGATTCCCCTGCGGGACGAACAGCAGCGCTTTGGTGCCCTGGTGCTGTGCCGTGATGTGTCCGAGCTGCGGCGGCGGGAGATGGAACTCGTGACGAAGGACGCCACGATCCGCGAGATCCACCACCGGGTGAAGAACAATCTGCAGACCGTCGCTGCGCTGCTGCGGATGCAGTCCCGGCGCATGGTCAGCGATGAGGCCAAGCAGGGACTCGAGCAGGCGATGCGAAGGGTGGCCACGATTGCCCTGGTGCATGAGACGCTGTCGCAGGGCCTGACCCAGAGCGTCGACTTCGATGAGCTTATCGGCCGCCAGTTCCGGCTCTCGGCGGAGGTGGCATCCCCGTCGCAGCAGGTGAAGACGGCGCGCTCGGGACTCTTCGGCGAGCTGCCAAGTGACTTCGCCACCCCGCTGGCCCTGGTGATCAACGAGTTGGTGACGAACGCCGTCGAGCATGGCCTTGAGGGCCGGACGGGCACCGTCTGGCTGATCGCAGACCGCTCCGAAAGCGAGGACGGCGAGGAGTTGCTCACCGTGACTGTCGCGGACGACGGCGTCGGCATCCCGGCCACACCGTACGTGGAGGGCCTCGGACTGCAGATCGTGCGCACCCTGGTGACCAGCGAATTGGGCGGGAGCATTCAGTGGAAGGCCAGGGAGGGCGGCGGCACGGCCGTTCAGATTGTCTTGAGCCTGGCGAAACGATAGACGTCCGGCGGCGGCGGGCCGATTCTTTGAACATTCCCGTCCGACTGGCGGGGTTAACGGGCAATGGCCGCAGACGGAGGTCTGCGGCCATTGCTGTCCTGTCGCTGAAAGCGGATCGCCGGCGTCAGGAACCTGGGTCTAGGGGGCGCGGCCCTAGGAGGCGCGGCGGGCGCGGGCCGCGCGACGCTTCAGGGCGCGGCGTTCGTCTTCGCTCATGCCGCCCCAGACGCCGGCATCCTGGCCGGACTCCAGCGCCCACTGTAGGCAGGTGTCGACGACCTCGCAGCGTCGGCAGACCGCGCGGGCCTCCTCGATCTGCAGCAGGGCCGGTCCGGTGGTC